>NZ_JBXAYI010000001.1:0-300000 GCF_056782235.1 Dellaglioa sp. CoH-55-MRSF-7 | reverse complement strand
TACTATGAATTTTTAGTAATGACAAATGAAAACCTTAATCTGACTGCTATTACAGAAAAATCAGACGTTTATTTGAAACATTTTTATGATTCTTTAACGCCTGCTTTTTATTCAAAAGAAATACAAAGCGAGCCCTTATCTATTTGTGACGTCGGCGCAGGTGCCGGCTTCCCTTCAATTCCACTGAAGATTGCTTTTCCGCAATTAACGGTGACTATTGTTGATTCGTTGAATAAACGTATCAACTTTTTAAATGAATTGGCGGACAAATTAGATATTACAGGGGTTGCTTTTTTTCATAATCGTGCTGAAGAATTTGCAGGTAAAAAAAGTTTATATAGAGAACAATATGATATCGTGACAGCTCGTGCTGTTGCAAGATTGAGCGTACTATCTGAATTGTGCTTACCTTTAGTTAAATTAAATGGTCAATTTATCGCTCTCAAAGCTCAAAAAATGGACGAAGAATTAGTCGATGCCGAATATGCTATCAAGCTTTTAGGTGGTCAAGTTGTGGCTAATCATGAATTTACTTTACCAATTTCAGATGACGAACGTCATCTATTAGTCGTTGATAAAGTCAAATTAAGTCCTAAAAAATACCCTAGAAAAGCGGGTGTACCTGGACGTACCCCACTTGTAAATAAGATATAGTCAGGAGGTCGTCGGAAAATGGCATTTTCATTTTTAGGAAATCGTAAAAATCAACAAGAACAAGAAGATGAAACGAATCAAACGAAGGTTAGTGACATTTCTGTTACGACTATTGTACCCAATCGCTTCCAACCTCGTCGTGTCTTTGATGATCAAAAAATTGATGAATTAGCACAAACCCTTAAAGAACACGGGTTATTGCAGCCTATTATTTTGCGAGAGTATGAGACTGGAAAATATGAGATTATTGCTGGGGAACGTCGTTTTCGGGCAGCATCTTCATTAGGATGGAAAAAAATTCCGGCAATTGTTCAGAAAATGGACGACGACCAAGCGGCTTCGATGGCACTAATTGAAAATTTACAACGTGAGGAACTAACAGCAATTGAAGAAGCAGAGGCCTACAGTAAACTAATGAGTTTAAACCACTTATCACAGTCAAAATTAGCTGAAGATATGGGTAAAAGCCAAGCATTTGTTGCTAATAAATTGCGTTTATTAAAATTAGAACATGACGTACAAACGTCCATTATGGCGCAACAGATATCCGAACGTCACGGAAGAGCAATGGTTAGTTTATCAGCTAGCAATCAAAAAAAATTATTAAAACGTATTTTAAAAGAGAAATTAACAGTGAAAGAAACCGAAAAGTTAATTTCAGCTAATAAAATTAAACCAGAATCAAAAGTGTCTGAAAAGAAAAACACGAAAAAAGGTAATCCTGATAAAAGATTAGTGATTAATACCCTAAAACAAGCGGTTCAAGTTATAGAAAATAACGGTGTAACGATTAAATCAAAACAAGAAAAAACTGATTCAGGGTATCGCGTTATTATTGATGTGATTGAATCAAAAAAGGAGGGTTAATCAAACATGGGAATTGTTATTTCATTAGCAAACCAAAAAGGTGGCGTTGGTAAAACAACAACGAGTGTGAATTTAGGCGCTTGTTTAGCCGAGCTAGGCAAGCGTGTTTTATTAATAGATACGGATGCTCAAGGAAATTCAACAAGTGGTGTTGGTATTGAAAAATCAACAATAAAAAAAGATATTTATGATGTTTTAGTTAATGAATTTCCAATTAAGGAGACAATTCTAGCTACTAGTCATAAAGGATTAGATATCGTTCCGGCAACCATTCAATTGGCTGGTGCTGAGATTGAATTAACACCGCAAATGGCTCGTGAAACAAGATTATTGGATGCCGTTAAAACAATTGAAGATCAGTATGATTATATTTTAATAGATTGCCCGCCATCACTTGGATTGATTACAATTAATGCCTTTACAGCTAGTAAATCAATTTTAATTCCTGTTCAAAGTGAATACTATGCTTTGGAAGGTTTAAGCCAATTGCTTAACACAATTCGTTTAGTTCAAAAGCATTTTAATCCAGATTTAGCCATTGAAGGCGTTTTAATGACAATGTATGATGCACGTACAAATTTAGGCGCAGAAGTTGTGTCTGAGGTGCAAAAATATTTTGCAGAAAAAGTCTACAAGACAATTATTCCGCGAAATGTCCGCTTGTCTGAAGCACCTAGCCATGGGATGGCAATTATTGATTACGATCCTAAGTCGAAGGGTGCTCAAGTCTATATGGAATTGGCAAAGGAAGTGTTAAAAGCGCATGGTAAATAATAAAAAAGGTCTTGGAAAAGGGATTAACGCGTTATTTCAGGATGAACTTGATCAATATGATGATACAAAAGAATCTGTTGTTCGTTTAAACTTAGCTGAAATTCGCCCTAATCCTTACCAACCTCGTAAAACATTTGATGAAGATGCCCTAAAAGAATTAGCTGCGTCTATCAAAAAATCAGGTGTCTTCCAACCAATTATTGTAAGAGAATCAGTCATTAAGGGTTATGAAATCATTGCAGGAGAACGTCGTTTCCGTGCGTCTAAATTAGCAGGACTAACAGATGTCCCTGCAATTATTAGAACGATGACAGAAGAAGCAATGATGGAAGTTGCTATTTTGGAAAATTTACAACGTGAAGAATTGTCTCCTTTAGAAGAGGCAGAAGCTTATAACATGTTGATGGAAAAATTAAACTTAACGCAGTCACAAGTTTCAGAGCGATTAGGCAAAAGTCGTCCTTATATTGCTAATTATTTGCGTTTATTAGGATTGCCCAACTCAGTTAAAGAATTACTCCAAGTTGATCAGTTATCGATGGGTCAAGCAAGAACATTGCTGTCACTTAAAGATAAACAAAAAATTGGGGCATTAGCTAAAAGAACAGTTAAAGAAAATCTAACTGTTCGTGAGTTGGAAAAAGTAATTGCCCAAATGAACGGCGAAATTAAAAAGAATACTAAAAAAGTGAACGAAGTTGAAAAATCAATTTATGTTCAACAAAGTGAGAACTTGTTAAAAGAAAAATTTGGAACACAAGTTTCTATCCAACAGAGCAAAAAAAATCATAAAGGTAAGATAGAAATTGACTACTTATCAACGGATGATTTGAACCGTATTTTGGACTTACTTGATATTTCACTAGACTAGGAGGTTAGTCAGTATGTATGACTTACATGATATTGTTGAAATGAAAAAACCACATCCTTGTGGGACTAACCGCTGGGAAATCGTGCGAATGGGAATGGATATTCGCATTAAGTGTTTAGGATGCGGGCACCTTATTCTATTACCTAGACGAGAATTTGAAAAAAAGATGAAAAAAATGTTAGAAAAAGCAACAACAGAAGATAATACAAAATAAATGAAAAGAGTGACGTCTAATTATGGCATTAACGGCAGGAATCGTAGGATTACCAAACGTAGGTAAATCAACTTTATTTAACGCAATTACAAAAGCAGGCGCGGAAATGGCTAATTACCCATTTGCGACAATCGATCCAAACGTTGGGATGGTTGAAGTTCCAGATAAACGATTAGCACGTATCGATGAAGTAGTCCCTGCTAAAAAAATTATTCATACAACTTTTGAATTTACGGATATTGCCGGTATTGTTAAAGGCGCAAGTAAAGGTGAAGGACTTGGTAATAAATTTTTAGAAAATATTCGTCAAGTTGATGCTATTGTGCACGTTGTTCGTGCATTTGACGATGATAATATCACACATGTTTCTGATAAAGTGGATCCAATGGACGATATTGAAACAATCAACTTAGAACTTGTTTTTGCAGATTTAGATAGTGTGACAAAACGTTATGCTAAAGTTGAAAAAGTGGCTAGAACAAAAGATAAAGATGCGTTGGCTGAATTCAGTATTTTACAAAAAATCAAACCAGTTCTTGAAGCTGGACATGCCGTTCGCTCAATTGAATTTGATGAAGAAGAAGAAAAATATGTTAAAGGTATGTTTTTATTAACGAACAAACCAGTTCTTTATGTCGCTAATATTGCTGAAGATGACATGGCTGACCCAGATGCTAATAAGTATGTAAAATTAATTGAAGCCTTTGCAAAAGAAGAAGGTTCAGAATGTTTAGCCGTTTCTGCTAAAACAGAAGAAGAAATTGCTGAACTAGATGATGAAGATAAACTTGATTTCCTTGAAGCTGCTGGTGTTGAAGAATCAGGACTTGATCGCTTAATCAGGGCATCTTATAAATTACTAGGTTTAGCAACTTTCTTTACTGCTGGTGGTGCCGAAACACGAGCATGGACCTTTAAACAAGGGATGAAAGCACCTCAAGTTGCCGGAATTATCCATTCAGATTTTGAACGTGGATTTATCCGTGCTGAAACAATGTCATTTGCTGATTTAGATAAAAATGGAAGCGTCGCAGCAGTTCGTGAAGCTGGTCGTTTACGTTCCGAAGGTAAAGAATATGTCGTACAAGATGGCGATATTATTGAGTTCAGATTTAACGTCTAAATAAAATAAGTCAGTAGGGGTTGTTAGTCATGTCAGAAGAAAACAAAGTCGAAGAAACATCAGTTGAAGAGAGAAATGCGACAGCTGCAGCAAAACAAAAAGAACATTTAGAAAAAGAAACGAAGTTACAGGATAAAGGACCCTTTGCGGGATTAACGAAGCGTAATGAAGATTATGTTTACCGTTTAAATAGTATTTTGAAAGATTCAAAAATTAATGATGAAAAACGAAATACGGTCATTGGTGAAATTGTTGCAGAACTTCGCACCGAACAGCATAAAGGTGTAACAGCAACTAAACTATATGGTCCTGTTAGTACAAAAGCAACTGATATCATTATGGGCCCACAGAAAAAAGCTGCAGAACCAACAAGTAGTTTTTGGTTAACAGCTTTAGATAATGGGTTGATGATGTTATTAATTTTTGCTGGTATGTACGGTGTTATGGGATTAATGAGTAAAACAAGTACGCAAGCAGAAGCTTCTGGTGCTGGTGGATTATTAACACTACTAATCACATCAATTTTGGGTGGTATTGGAGCAGCGCTCTTCTACAAAAAATATGGCCCAAACGTCAAAAAAGAAGACAAACCAGCTTTCTGGGTTACATTACTAGTATTTGTAGCCTTTCTTGCAGTATGGATTCTTGCCTACATGTTAGTGGCATTGATTCCAGGACCACTTAATGCATTGTTGCCAGCCCCTGTTTATCTTGTAATTGCATTAATCGCATTTGCAGTTAGAATTTACGTTAAACGTCGCTATAATATCAACCGAACAATGTTTTAAATTGATTGATATCTTGAAAAGAGTTCAGGTAAAATTTTTGAACTCTTTTTTGTTACAGTTAAAAACGATTATAGGTTAATAAGAATCGGACGATAACCTTGACCAATGTTGAGTTTATCTGGTATGTTAGTAAACAAAATAAAAGTAGAAAGCTGGTTTTAAAATGTCAAATTGGGAAACGAAGTTCGTTAAAAAAGGATTTACTTTTGATGACGTGTTGTTAATACCTGCAGAAAGTCATGTATTACCGAACGAGGTTGATATCAGTGTACAATTAGCTAAGAATATCAAATTAAATGTCCCAATTTTAAGTGCTAGCATGGATACTGTTACAGATTCTAAAATGGCGATTGCTATGGCTCGCCAAGGTGGCTTAGGTGTTATTCATAAAAATATGAGTATCGAACAACAAGCTGAAGAAGTCAGAAAAGTAAAACGTTCTGAAAGTGGCGTTATTATTGATCCTTTCTATTTAACACCGCAACATTCTGTTGCAGATGCTGAACAATTGATGAAACGTTACCGTATTAGTGGTGTTCCAATCGTTGAAACATTAGAAAATCGCTTATTGATTGGTATCATTACGAATCGTGATCTACGTTTTGTTTCTGATATGTCAGTCCTAATTGATAGTGTTATGACTAAAGAAGGATTAGTAACAGCTGCGGAAGGTACTTCGCTTAAAGAAGCTGAAAAAATACTCCAAAAAAATAAAATTGAAAAATTACCAATCATTGATAAAAATGGTCGTTTAACTGGTTTAATAACAATTAAAGATATCGAAAAAGTTGTTGAATTTCCTAACGCAGCTAAAGATGAACATGGCCGCTTACTTGCTGCTGCCGCTGTTGGTGTTACAAGTGATACATTTGAACGTGCTACAGCTTTACTAGATGCTGGTGTTGATGCTTTAGTTATCGATACTGCTCATGGTCATTCAGCCGGTGTTATCCGTAAAATTACTGAAATCAGAGCACAATTCCCAGAAGCAACTTTAATCGCAGGTAATGTCGCAACTGGCGAAGCAACTCGTGCCCTTTATGATGCTGGCGTTGATGTTGTTAAAGTTGGAATAGGACCTGGATCAATCTGTACAACACGGATTGTTGCTGGTGTTGGTGTTCCGCAATTAACAGCTATTTATGACGCTGCTGAAGTAGCTCGTGAATATGGTAAAACAATCATCGCTGATGGGGGTATTAAATACTCTGGTGATATCGTTAAAGCCCTTGCTGCCGGTGGTAACGCTGTGATGTTAGGTAGTATGTTAGCTGGAACTGATGAAGCTCCTGGTGAATTTGAAATTTATGAAGGTCGTCGTTTCAAAGTTTACCGAGGTATGGGAAGTTTAGCAGCTATGGAACAATCAAATGGTTCTTCTGATCGTTACTTCCAAAGTGGCGTAAATGAAGCTAATAAGTTAGTGCCAGAAGGTATTGAAGGTCGTGTATCATACAAGGGTAGTTTAGCTGATATTGTTTTCCAAATGGTTGGAGGCTTACATTCAGGTATGGGTTACGTTGGTGCTGGAACATTGAAGGCATTACAAGATGACGCACAATTTGTTCAAATTTCAGGTGCTGGTTTAATTGAATCACATCCACATGATGTTCAAATTACCAAAGAAGCACCTAATTACTCAGTTAAATAATAATTAAAAAGGCGTGATTTCTTTCAGATGAAAGAAGTTACGTCTTTTTTAATGGAGAGTTTTAAATTATAAATAAGACTCTAATGATTAATCATGATTTGATGCAAAATCATTGTATACAGTAAAAGGAATACGACATTAGTTAGAAATATTAATTTACTTAAAAATAAGTATCAATTGTGGAAGTATTTAAATTTATAGACTACACTACGAGTATAAATATTATAGGGGGTTACGAATATGTTAATTATTGATTACGTTCATGGGGAACAGCTACAAGCAACTTATAAAACGGCAGCAGCTTTTGTTGCGATGATGCAATTGGAAGTACCTGAGTTTGAAGATTATTATAAAATTACTAAAGTAACGGAATCTGGTAAAGAGATTGAGTTATCAGATAAAACAATGGGCGGTTTATTTAACTACTTATTAGAACGTGGATAATAAAAAATGGAAAGCTTTCGTTTTTTACGAAAGCTTTTTTTGTACTACTTAGATTAAGTAGATTTAACCAATTCTTTAAAGTTATCGTGTGTGATATTTGATACAATATACTATAAGTAAAGAAAAGTCAGGAGATATCCAATGAAAATTTTAGTTGTAGATGATGAAAAAGAAATCGTTGATTTAATCTCTATTTATTTAAAAAATGAAGGTTACGAAGCAATTACTGCTCAAAATGGACTTGAAGCGATTGAAAAATTAGAAGAAATGCCAGAAATCGGTGTAATGATTCTCGACGTTATGATGCCTAAAATGAACGGAATGGATGTCATTAAAGAGGTTCGTAAAACTTCAGAAATTCCAATATTAATGGTTTCTGCTAAAACAGAAGATATGGACAAAATTCGTGGACTGATTACAGGTGCTGATGATTATGTTGTTAAGCCATTTAACCCATTAGAAATTATGGCACGTGTTAAATCATTACTCCGTCGTAGCCAAAACTCGAATCCGGCACCTGATGTTGCACTTGAAATAGGACCGCTAATTATTAAAAAAGATTCTCATGAAGTTCAAACAGTTGAAGGTAGTGATATTCAATTAACTGCTTTAGAATTCGGTATTTTATATTTATTAGCCTCACATCCAAATCATGTGTACTCTGCGGATGATATTTTTGAACAAGTTTGGCAACAAGAATCAATTATTTCTGCCAAAACAGTAATGGTCCATGTGAGCCATTTACGTGATAAAATTGAAGCAGCAACAAACGGTGATGATATTATCAAAACCGTCTGGGGCGTTGGATACAAGATAGAAATGCATTAGTGAGGGGTTATTTTTGAAATTAACTGGTAGAGAAAAAAGTGAATTAATCGCGGAAGGATTCATCACGATTATTCTATTAATTTTACTGAATTTATCAATTTTTATTCTATTAAATCAGACGATTGCTTCAAACCCAGGACTTGAGAATGGTATTTTTCAAATTAAGACGGCATTAACTTTTGGGCCGAATGATTTCAATGTCTGGAGTTGGGGGAATGTTTTTGTTGCGTTCATGCTTATTGTGGACGTTGTCGTGCTCTATTGGCGACTAATTCGACGTTATCATCAAATGCAGTTACGTCATGTTATTTCAGAATTGCATTATATTGCGGACGGTCATTACGATCATCAAATTCCTTTTAAACTACAAGGTGATATGGCGCGGGTCGTTTCAAGTATTAATGCTTTGGTTCAAAGTACGATTGAATCAATGGAAGAAGAACGTCGAATTGAGAATTCAAAGGATGAGCTGATTACCAATGTTAGTCACGATATTCGAACACCATTGACATCAATTATCGGTTACTTAGGTTTAATAGAAGATAATCAATATAATTCGCAAGAAGATTTACTATCTTACACACATACAGCATTTGTGAAATCAAAGCAGATGAAGGTTTTAGTAGAAGATTTATTTGAATACACAAAAGTGCGACAGACGTCGACGCCAATTAATGCGATTAATTTTGATATGAATCAAATGTTAGAACAATTGGCAGCTAGTTTTGAACTTGAAGCTAAAAATAAAGAAATGACAATTAGTAGCAATACGAACCCTAACCCGTTAATGATGGAAGCTGATACTGAAAAATTAGGCCGTGTTTTTAATAATTTAATATCAAATGCCTTAAAATATGGGGCAGGCGGTAAACATATTTATTTAGAAGCAGAAAAAATTGGTCAGGAAGTTATCGTAAAAGTAACTAATGATGGCCCTAAAATACCTGAACAATCACTTAATCAATTATTTGATCGGTTTTACCGAGTGGAAGAATCTCGTTCACAAAAAACGGGCGGAACTGGATTAGGGCTTGCCATTGCTCAAAGTATTGTCACGCTCCACGGTGGGTACATATATGTTGTCTCAAATGAAGAGCTAACTAGTTTTGTTATTCATTTACCATTGGGTAAGAATATAAAATTAACTAGAAAGCAAGAAGAACAGTTGCAAGAATAGCTATTATTGGGTATTCTTAAATGAATAAGAGAAGTTAAGAGGGTAAAGAGAAAATGATATTTTTAAAACGTACAAAGAAATTCGTAATTGGGCTTATTTCAGGGGCAGCACTATTTACTGGGGTTTCAGCAATGGGACTTCAAGATGAGGTTAAATCTGTATCAGCTGCAACAACCAGTTCAAGCGCTATTAATTTAACAGCTAAAGCTGCTTTAGCAATTGATGCAGATACTGGACAAGTAATCTATGAAAAAAATGCTGATGCTGTTTTACCAATTGCATCAATGACAAAATTAATTTCGATTGATGTTATTTTAGATCAAATTAAAAGTGGTAAATTAACTTGGGATCAAAAAGTTAAGATTGATAACGATTCTTATAAAATTAGCCAGGATACATCATTATCAAACGTTCCGTTGAGTAAAACGAAATCATACACAGTTAAACAACTGTATGATGCTAGTTTAATTTACTCAGCAAATGGGGCTATTATGGCACTTGCTCATGAAGTATCGGGATCGCAAAAAGATTTCGTAACATTAATGCGTGCAAAGGTTAAGTCATGGGGAATTACAGATGCTAAGATTGATAACGTTTCTGGTTTAACTAATAGCGATATCAGTAAAGCTGATCGATACCCCGGTTCAGCCGCATCAGATGAAAATGAATTAACTGCCAAAGATATGGGAATTGTTGCTAAAAACTTACTTAAAAAGTACCCAGAAGTATTAAAAACAACAAGTATCAAACGTAAATATTTCGATAAAGGAACATCTGACCAAACACTAATGGAAAACTGGAACTGGATGTTACCTGGTTTAGCTAAGGCATATACAGAATTACCTGTTGATGGATTGAAGACAGGTACTTCTGACAAAGCTGGTGAATGTTTTACAGGAACTGTAAAAAAAGATGGTCATCGAATTATTACGGTCGTTTTAGGATCATCACACAAGAGTGAAACGGATGTAAGTCGTTTTACAGATACACAAAAAATAATGTCATATGTATTTGACATGTTCAACGTGGAAACAATCAAGGCTGGTACAATATTTAAAAACGCCGATAGTTTACCTGTATTTCATGGTAAAGAATTAACAACTAAAGTTATGCTTAAATCTAATCAAAAAGTTTGGTTGAAAAAAGGCGAAACAGTTAAGTCGATTATTTCAGCTAAAGTATCAGAAAATACTGATTTAGTTAAGAAAACAGGATTAGAAGCCCCAATTAAGGCTAATAGTGATATTGGAACGCTTAAATTAACTGGTAAAGATAATGCGTTATCTTATGTTGATGGCAAAAAATCACTTTCTGTTACAGGAACGAATAAAGATGCCATTGAAAAAGCTAACATTTTTGTTATTATGTGGCGTGCAATTACTAACTTCTTTGGAAATTTATTTTAAATCAATAAAATCATCTCTGATTTCTAGGGTGATTTTTTTGTCTATATGGGCAATTTAGTCGTGTAAGATTAAAAAAACATTAAAAAGAAAATAAAAATTTGTTGTTCGTGGACATTTGATGTATATTATAACGTATCGATAAAATTTTATAGTAGAAATAATTAATTTAGGGGGCACCAATTTTAATGAAAATGATTAAGAATGAATTTAAATTTGTTGGAAAGAATAGAATACTTCTAGTTTCAACAATTGTTATGATGCTTATTCCGATTCTGTATGCTGCTTTCTTCTTGAAATCAGTTTGGGATCCATATGGCAAAACAAGTGATTTACCAGTAGCAGTCGTTAATAACGATGAATCTGTTAAATATAATGGAACGACATTGGATGTTGGTGATCAACTTGTAAAAGAGTTGAAGAATAATGACCAATTGAAGTGGACATTCGTTTCTGCAAAACAAGCAAAACAAGGAATGAAAGACAACAAGTACTATACAACAATTACGTTGCCTAAAAACTTCTCTTCAAATGCTGCAACTTTAATGGATACAAATCCTAAAAAGATGAAAATCACGTACGATACTAATGCATCTCGTAACTACATTGGTGAAGTTATCAGTGAAACAGCAGCAAAACAATTAAATAGCCAAATTCGTGAATCAGTCACGAAAGCATATGCAACAGCTATTTTCGGCCAAGTTAAAACAATCGGTAAAGGCTTTAAGACAGCTGCAAGTGGTTCTAAAACATTGTCTGATGGTACAGTAACATTGAATGATGGCTTAAATAGCTACATTACTGGTGTAGGAACTGTTAATAATGGTGTTCAAACACTTTCAACTAGTGTTGTTCCATTAAAAAATGGTGTTCAAAAATTAGCAACAGGCGCTGGTTCTTTAAGTGCTGGATTATCAAAACTTAATAATAGTACAGGTACATTAGCTTCAGGTGTATCGAAACTAGATACTGGCTCAACAACATTAGCAAGTGGTGTAAAAGGTTATACTAATGGAGTTACTGAATTAAATAGTGGTTTGAGTCAATTAAGTTCAAATTCTCAAGCATTAAATGATGGAATAATTACCTTAAGAGGTGGTATTACAACAGTTCAAGCGGGTAACCAATCGTTAACTAAAAGCTTGAAGGAGTCTGCTGCAACTTTAGATACACAATTAAATAGTCCAGATTCACAAGCTGAAATGGCAAAATTAATGGCTGGATTTACAGCATTAGATTCAGGAATTTCTAAGTTGAATTCTGAATTAAATGGCACAAATGCGCCTAATATTGATGCTAAAAAATTAACAGCCGATTTAACTCAAATTGGAGCTAATACTAAACTTGTTGCCGCTAAAGCAACAGATGCTGGTTCACAATTGAGTGAATTAAATAATAGTCTTTATAGTACAACTAACGCATCCAGTGTTGCTGCACAACTTAAGGATGCGCAAAGTAATATGGGTGCTTTAGTTACCTTTGTAAAATCACCTGATTTTGCAGCTTTAGAGAAATCTAATCCAACGTTAGCAAAAAGTATTGCTGCTTCTGTTAATGGATTAGGAAGTAATCTTCAAACTGCTGGCACAAGTTTAGCAGCATCAGGTAATAATACAACAAAAATTAAAACAGATTTATCTGATATGACAACACCGTTGACTGATAACGGTGACAAATTAAAATCGATTCAAAAAGAATTAGCAGCTATTCAAGAATTACTACCTAAATTACAAGCATTAAAGGCGGGTGTTGCCGAGTTATCTGCTCAAGAACCACAAGTAACAGCAGGTGCTAAGAAAGCCATTGATAAACTAATGGCTGGATTAAATACTGTTAAAACTGGTTTAACGCAGACAGGTTCTGGCACAAAGGAAAGTCCTTATGGTGCTATCCAAGCAACAGACTTACTAAATGCTGGATTAGGTCAAATTATGGCTGGGTTAAATGGTACAGATAAAACTCCTGGCTTAATTCCAAGTGTACAAAAATACACTGCAGGTGTATTAAGTGCTAATAATGGTTCTAAAACATTAATTGGAAACAACAGTGCCTTAGTATCAGGCTCGAGTCAATTAAGTACTGGATTATCAACATTGAATGGATCAGTACCAACATTGACATCAGGAGTTAGTCAATTAGCTACTGGCTCAGGTACATTATCAAATGGTTTAGTAAGCTTGAATGAACAAGTACCAACACTTGTTGCTGGAGTTGATAAATTAGCTGCAGGGACTCAAAAATTAGATGATAACTCAGCTAAATTAGGTGATGGTTCTAAATCACTTAAAAAAGGGTCAAAAACATTAGCTACTGCTCTTAAAACAGGATCAGATACAGTTAATGGAATTAAAGCAACTAACAAGACAGCTAATATGTTTGCAGCACCTTCAGAATTGGAACATAAGAATTACAGTTATGTTCCTAACTATGGACATGCTTTAGCACCATATGTTCTTTCACTTGCATTATACGTTGGGGCAATCGTCTTTAACTTTGCATTCCCAATCCGTAAAATTTCAACTGAAGGTCAATCAGCAACAGCTTGGTTCTGGAGTAAAGTTGCTATTGGAACTGTCGTTGCCCTTGGTATGGCACTTGTTGAAGTTACAGGGATGCTTATGTTTGGATTACAAGCAGACCATATTGCTGAAACTTACTTAATTGCAACAGTATTCTCGTTAACATCGATGTATCTTGTTATGGCACTTGCTATGGCATTTGATAATCCTGGTCGATTCGTGGCCATGGTTCTCTTGATGTTACAATTAGGTGGCGCTGGTGGTACGTTCCCAATGGAAGTTACGAATAGCTTTTTTAATGCCATCCATCCATTCTTACCAATGACATACTCAACCTTAGGGTTCCGTGAGTCATTAACTTCTGGAATGGTTAGTGGACAAATTGGCATGAGCGTATTTGTTCTTGCAATCTTCGCTATCGTTTCATTAGTTCTATTATGGGTTGCTATGCAAATTCTTCAAAGAGTTGGACTTGCTGGTAAATCACAATTAGATGATAATCAAAAATTACAAGATTTAGAAAAATAGATTATTAAATAGAGTTACGCAAAATTAATTTTGCGGGCTCTATTTTTTTGATTGAATATATTTAGAATGGGTTAATTAAATTGAGGTTCTTAATCTTAGTCCTAATGGTCGTAATAATAACTAAAAAGCGGTATACTGTTACTATTAATATTTAAAACAATAGGAGGCCAAATTATGTTAAGTCATTTTGATGAAAAAAATGTTGAAGTTAACGAAAAAGGAATTCCATTTCCAGCTGATACACGTGTTAGTTTTGAAACAAATAACGAGTTCTTTACTGGTGTCGTTGAAAAACAACTAAAAAATTCGGCTATTATTAAATTCGATAAGGAATTTATTAAGAATGAAACAGCTGAAGAATTAAAACATAAAATTGTTGTTAGTTATGCAGGATTAGAATTAATTAAATAATCAGGATTAGAGATTAGCGTGCGTACTTAGCGCTAATCTCTTTTTTTAAATTAAACTAAAAGGGGGAAGTCAGAATGAATAGGTGGATCCAGAAATATCTAGATAAAGCTAGTTTGTTGGCCTCTCCCGTACAAATTGTTGTCTTTTACTATTTAGCATTGATTGTAGTAACAAGTATTTTATTATGCCTTCCGTTCTTCAAACAACCTGGTGCTAGTGTGCCATTTATTGATACAATATTCATGGCAGTCTCAACGGTTAGTGTTACAGGATTAACCACATTTCCGTTAGAGCAAGTCTATAACAATAACGGTATCATCTTACTAGAAATGCTTTTTCAAATAGGTGGTTTTGGTATAACAATGCTCTCAACGTTTATTATGGTAATTGCTGGTCGACGCATTGGGTTGCAACAACGCAGGCTAATTCAAACTGATATGAATCAACCGCATTTAAGTGGAAATGTTCGTTTAGTTTATTCAATTTTCGGCATTATGCTAGGGATTCAAGCTTTTTTTGGTGTGATATTTTCAATTTATTTATATGTACGTGATGGCTTTGAACATCTAGCTGCGTCAATTTTTGATGGCTTTTATATTGCAATATCTGCGTTAACAAATGCGGGATTTGACGTTACTGGGAAATCTATTATCCCTTATTCGAAAGATTACGTCTTTTTATTTTTAATTATGATTTTAATTTTTATAGGTGGTTTAGGATTTCCCGTTATTATTGAAATTTTAGCGTGGATCAAGGTTACGTGGTTCAAACCAGGACATAAAAAATTTAGATTTTCATTATTTACAAAATTAGCAGGTAGTTTTGCGATTGGATTTTTCTTTATTGGAACAATATTAATTTTCTTATCTGAACATAATGGTTATTTTGCACATAAGGATTTCGTTGAGAGAGTTATGACAGCTATGTTTTATAGTATTACAACGCGTAATGCCGGACTACAAATTAATCAAATTAGTGATTTTAATACGACAACCTTATTGATTTTTTCTATGTTAATGTTTATTGGTGCTAGTCCAAGTTCAGTTGGTGGTGGTGTTCGAACAACAACAATTGGGATTTTAGGATTATATTTGTTATCGTTTATTCGTGGACATAAGAATGTGAATATTTTTAATAGAAGGATTCATGAAAATGATATTCAAAAATCAGTAGTAGTTGTTAACCTATCGATATTTATGTGTTTAATCGCGGTCTTTATTTTAAGTATTACGGAGAATCATTCGTTGATTTCGCTGATTGTAGAAGTAACTTCTGCTTTTGGAACGACGGGATTATCAACGGGAATTACCAGTTCATTAAGCATTATCGGTAAAATGGTCATTATTATTTTGATGTTTGTTGGACGCGTAGGGATGTTATACATGTTAATATTCTTTGTTTCGAAAAAAGAACGGGATGAAAAGTATCGTTTTCCATCAGAACAGATCATTATTGGATAACTTTTTGATTAGAGTTACTAAATAATGAGTATTAAGAAACAGATGTATGCTATAATTTATATCGTTAAACCAACTTTATATTATTGGAGGACTATCGTGAAAGAAACAGAGAAACGCTGGCTCACAGTTCTTAAAATTGCGATGCCGCTTTGCCTGAGTTACGTCCCAATTGGACTCGCATGTGGTATTTTGTTGCATGCAGCAGGCTTCAATACGATATTAGCAGGATTAGTTTCCATACTTGTCTTTTCAGGTGGTGCACAGTTTTTAATTGCATCAATGTTGACGATTCA
The DNA here is from genome assembly GCF_056782235.1 of Dellaglioa sp. CoH-55-MRSF-7. The sequence continues at coordinate 283,995 of NZ_JBXAYI010000001.1, read as the reverse complement.
GTCGCCAATTCTTTCAATTGTTACTATGCTATTTTTCTTAGAATTACGGTATGCGTTATTAGGTGCTAGTTTGTCACAGTACATTCGAGGAACTAGTCGTAAGTTTTTATACATATTTGCGGCATCACTAAACGATGAAAATTACGCAGTAAACTATTTAAAATTTGCAACAGATAAAGAATGGAAACCAAAAGATGCCTTGATGGTTGAACATTATTCATTATTATTTTGGACGATGAGTAATATTGCAGGTAGTTTAATTGGTGCTGGGTTAAAAATTAATTTAAGCATTGTTGAATTTGCATTAACTTCATTATTTATTTACATGATAGTCATGCAACTTAAAAATTATCTCACAATTATTATTAGTATTCTTTCAGGTATTTTAGCAATTATTTTCATGTCATTGTTCCAAAGTACGATGGGATTAGTTGTAGCAACTTTACTAGCTTCCTTTGTTGGATTTATTATTGAACATGAAATTGTTAGAAAAGGTAAACGAAATAAATTATTAAATACGATTAAACCAAAAGCAAGTCGACATACAATAAGTAGAAAGTCTAAAGTTTCTGAGGAAAGTTAACTATGGAAATGACAACAATGGATCATTTTTTATTAATTATTTTATCTGCAATTGTTGCATATTTACCGCGATTTATTCCATTACGAATTTTTTCATCTCGAGAAATCCCAGAATGGTTTAATGAATGGATGAAGTATGTACCCGTTGCGTTATTTTCAGCATTAGTTTTTAAAGACCTTTTTATTGATTCAAGTTTTCAATTTGTGGGCGTAGATAACGTCACAAAATTAATAGCGGCTGTGGTTGTATTCGCAATCGCATATCGTACGAGATCAATGGGATTATCTGTTGTACTTGGACTTTGCGCTATTATGCTGTTGTCACTTATATTATAAATTAAGTAAATAAGAATTTAGTTTCTCTCAGGGACTAAATTCTTATTTTGAATAACGGTTGAAGGATGTTCCATGATATAATAACAGCGATATAAATATAGGGATAAGAGGTGTGGTTAAAATGAAAAAATGGGTATGGGGATTAGTTGCAGTTGTTATAGTAGGTATGTTTGGTGGCTACGGTTTAACGAAACATGCAGAAGCAAATAAAAATTATAATACAGCCATGAAGAACGGTAAAACTGCGATTCAAGATGCAGAATATACTGAGGCAGAAAATTATTTTGATGTCGCTTTAAAAAAGAAATCAAATGATGCGACTGCACAAGCTTACAAGACACAGGTGACACATTACAAGGCAGTAATTAACAAAACTGAAGATCGTCAGTATAGTAAAGCAAAGGATGCAATTAGCATCGTGCTAGCGGATCATGATGGATCAGCAGTCATTAAAAAACGAGCAACAAATTTGAAAAAAGAATTAACAACGGTTCTTGAAAAACGTGCGCTATTCATAAAAACATATAATGAAGCAATGAATTTAAATACAGAATATAGCTACACAGCATCAAACGATAAATTAACTGAAATCTTAAAAGATAGTAGTATTGATAAAAATTATTACTCAGATTTAAAGAAAAAAGCAACAGACTTACAACAAAAAAATGATAAGAATTTGGCAACGATTGGCTACCCAACAAGTAGTTCTTCAAGCAGTTCTTCAAGTAGTTCGAAAAGTTCAACACCATCATCTAAAAGTAGTGGTTATGGGTCGGAGTATAGTATACCAGAAATAAAAAACAATTCGTCAGCTACGTTGACGTCAGAAGAACAAGCCGCTGCATCATCGTATTCAGGTTCGAATGAATATACAACAAGTTCATCTAACATAGTAGATGGTAACGGTAAAGCAATTACAGCATCACGTATTAAGGCAGCACGAGACTCAATTAAATTTGCTGGTGTTAACCCTAACTCATTTAGTGATTCAGATGTTGTAAAAATTATTAAACAGGCTGTTAAAGAAACAACAAGTGTTAAAGCTATTGCAGCGCGAGATTACAAATAAATTAGTATTTTAAGAGTGTGATTCTAAATTTTAGGATTATGCTTTTTTCTTAACCTCCACTGAAAACGTTTACTTTTAATTTGGTGCAAAGTTATTATATAGTAGAAATAAGGGGGAATATGACATGTACTTAGCTGTTAAAGAGATTAAATATAATAAACTTCGGTATGGTCTGATTATTTTCACCATCTTTTTAGTTTCATATCTCATTTTTTTTTAACGGGATTGGCTTTTGGGCTTGCGAACAATAATCGGTCTTCAATTGATAATTGGGATGCGGATAACATTGTTATCAGTCAGTATGCGAATAATAATTTGGCATCTTCCGAGATACAAAAAGACTCACTTCCTAAGATTTCAGGGTCAAAATCAGACTACGCTTATTTAGGTCAAATGATGGGCGTTGCTAGTCGGAAAAACGAACCAAAAGCTAATATTAGTGTTTTTGGAGTTCAATTTAATCAATTTTTGAAGCCTAAATTAGTTCAAGGCAGAATGCCGCAGAAAGTTAACGAAGTAGTTGTTGATAATGGATTAGATGCCACTAAATTAGGCCAAAAAATAAAAATTAATAATGCGAAACAAGAATATAAAGTAGTGGGGATAACGACGGGTAATAAATACACAACAGCACCAGTTGTCTATTTACAATTAGCTGACTATCAAACGTTACGTTATGGCCCGGACAATCCGACTGAAAAAATTAATGCAGTTGTTTTAAAAAATTCAGCTAAAATTAAAAAAGATCAACAATTAGCGACATTAACAATGGACAAGGTGATTAACAACATACCGGGATATGGTCCAGAAGTGAAGACCTTTACGTTAATGATTGGCGCCTTATTTGTCATTATTGCGTTTATCGTAGGTATCTTTATGTATATTTTAACCATTGAAAAAACAGCCGTTTATGGCGTGTTACGTGCACAAGGAGTTTCTAGTGGGACTTTGGTTAAAAGCTTAATTTGGGAGTCGTCATTACTAGGTTTACTAGGAATTGGATTGGGTATTATTGCAGATGTGGCAACAGCGCTATCGTTACCAGCTGCCGTCCCATTTTTAAATAATGTCTTCTTAGTCGTAGGATTTTCGGTTATCTTATTATTGATGATCATTCTAGGATCACTATTCTCCATTTTTAAAATATTACGTGTTGATCCACTTGATGCAATTGGAGGTGTCTAAATGAGTTTAATGCAATTATCTGATGTTTCTAAAACATTTGGAAAAGGTGATAATAAAAAGTTGGCTCTTGATAATATTGATTTAGTTGTTGAGAAAGGGACGTTTATTGGCTTGACAGGTCCATCAGGATCTGGAAAAACAACGTTGCTGACCATTATGGGTGGATTACAAGGATTAACCGATGGAACAATTTATTTTAAAGATCAAGAGATCGGACAATTAAGCGAAAAAGAGCGAACTAGGTTACGATTTAATGAATTTGGGTTTATTTTACAAGGGTCTAATTTAGTCCCATTTTTAACCGTTTTAGAACAATTTGAATTAGTCAATAAAATGAAAACTAAAAAAGAAAGTCGTAATCCCGAAATGATGTTACGTGACTTAGGTGTATGGGACCAAAGAAATCAATATCCTGCTAGTCTTTCAGGTGGTCAAAGACAACGCGTTGCAATCGCTAGAGCATTATTTGGGCAACCGGAGCTCATCTTTGCTGATGAGCCAACGGCAAGCTTAGATAGCAAAAGAGCGAAGCAAGTTGCAGCCCAGCTAGCCGATATTACTAAAAAGACGGGACAAACGATTATTATGGTTTCACATGATGAAGATGTCTTGGCATATACAGACCAAACATTTTTTATGCGAGATGGACAGCTCACAAAAGAATGATTTTTAATGATAACGAAAAGAGAACCGCAATTGCGGTTCTCTTTTCGTTTAAAGTTTTACTATTTTAGTGGAGTCCATTTCCAGTTATTAACTTCTGGAAGATCATCACCATTTTCACGGATGTATGATTCATGTTTAGCAACCATAGCTTCCATTTCTTTAACAAATTTATCGCCTGCAGCGCCTAAGTTGCCAGCTTGTAAGACAGCATCTTTAGCAAGGTTGTAACGATCCATTTGGTTCAAGACACGCATATCGAATGGTGTAGTGATATCACCATTTTCACGGTAACCATGGATTGAAACATTGTGGTTATGACGATCATAGAAGATGTCACGAACCATAGCTTCGAAACCATGGAATGCGAATACGACTGGTTTATCAGTTGTAAAGTAACCGTCAAATTCTTCATCAGAGAAACCACGAGGGTCAATCTTAGGATGACGTAATTTTAAGATATCTACAATATTGATGAAACGAATCTTCAATTCTGGGAATGCTGAGTTTAAAAGACTAACAGCAGCTAAAGCTTCTAAGTTAGGTTCTGAACCAGCAGCAGCAATAACAAGATCAGCATCATCGCCCTTAGCAGTACTTGCCCAATCGATAACTTTCAAACCATTGTCAACAAGTTCTTGAGCTTCATCAGCTGAGTAGAATTGAGGACGTGGTTGTTTACTTGAAACGATTAAGTTAATAAGTTCTTCACTTTGAAGAGTCTTATTCATAACAGCTAATAAACTGTTAGAATCAGCAGGTGTATATTCACGGATAAATTCAGGTTTCTTATCAGCTAAATGACCAAGCATACCTGGATCTTGATGAGTATAACCATTGTGATCTTGTTGGAATACAGTTGATGTTGCAATAACATTCAATGATGGGTATTGTTTACGCCATGTTTGTTCTTTGGCTTTACGTAACCACTTGAAATGTTGTGTCAACATTGAATCAACGACACGTAAGAATGATTCATAACTAGCGAAGAAACCATGACGTCCAGTTAAGACATAACCTTCCATCCAACCTTCAGCTTGATGTTCTGATAATTGTGAATCAAGAACACGGCCTACAGGACTTTGCCATTCGTCGTTACCTTCTTTGATTGGTTCTAACCATTGACGGTTAGTAGCTTCAAAGATAGCATTCAAACGGTTTGATTTTGTTTCATCTGGTCCGAAGATACGGAAGTTTTTAGGGTTTTCTTCAATAATATCACGAGCGAAGTCACCGAAAATAATCATATCTTGTGCTGTAACAGCACCTGGAGTTGATGTATCAACAGCATTTTTCTTCCAATCAGGCATAACTAATTTTTGAGGATTAATACCACCGTTAGTAATAGGGTTCATTGCCATACGTTGGTTGCCTTTAGGTGCCATTTCTTTTAGTTCAGGAATTAATTGACCGTCTTTTGTAAATAATTCTTCTGGACGGTATGATTTCATCCATTTAACAAGAGCATCAACATGTTCCATGTGACGTTGGTCTACAGGAATTGGAACTTGATGAGCACGGAATGAGCCTTCGATTGGTTCGTTGTTCCAGACTTCTGGACCAGTCCAGCCTTTTGGTGTACGAACAATCATAACAGGCCATTTAGGCATTGTTGCTTCTTCAGCTGGGTGTTTGCGAGCTTCAGTTTGGATTGCTTTAATTTTTTCGATAGCAAGATCCATTTTTTTAGCCATTTCAGGATGGATGATCTCAGGATCAGTTCCTTCAACGAAAATTGGATCCCAACCCATACCTTCAAAGTATTTTGTTAAATCTGCATCAGATTTACGTGATAAAATTGTAGGATTTGAGATTTTGAAACCATTCATATCAAGGATTGGTAATACAGCACCATCATTAACTGGGTTAATGAAGACATTTGAGAACCAACTTGCTGCTAATGGTCCAGTTTCTGATTCACCATCACCAATTACTGTAGCAGCAATTACGTCAGGGTTATCAAGAATAGCACCAGCGGCATGAGATAATGAATAACCTAATTCGCCACCTTCATGGATTGATCCTGGTGTTTCAGGAGCAGCATGAGAAGCGACACCACCTGGGAATGAAAATTGTTTGAACAATTTTTGCATACCAGTTAAGTCTTCAGTGATTGTTGGGTAGATTTCTGTATAACTACCATCAAGGTAAGCATTAGAAACCATAACTTGGCCACCATGACCAGGTCCTTCAATATAGAACATGTTTAAGTTATATTTATTAATTGCACGGTTTAAATGAGCGTAAATAAAGTTTTGGCCTGAGATTGTTCCCCAATGACCAATAGGGTTAACTTTGATGTCTTCAGGTACGACTTCAGTTTGTAATAATGGATTTTGTTTTAAATAAAGTTGTCCAACTGAAAGGTAGTTTGCTGCACGCCACCAAGCATCAACTTTATCTAAATATGATTTAGATGAAAAATCAGTTTCTGTCATAGTTACACACTCCTATATGTTTTATTTGCTAAAGTTATAGCGCTTTCTATATGTTCATAATAACAAACATTAAATAAAAGTCAATCATTTAATTCATTGGAACGTACCAATTATTTTAAAAAGTAAATAAAAAGCCGTTAAATAGCCTATTTAACGGCCATGAAAGTATTAAATTTAGAAAATTTATAATGAAATCTCATACTTGAATATTCAAATGGGGTACCATTATCTAAGAAGAAAATACCATCCATTATACTAACTGGTTCAGTTGGTTTTAAATTTAAAAGTTTTTGATCATTTTCGTCTGATGGTTCAGCGTAGATTGAAAGCGACGATTTAGTAACTGATTGATTCTGAATATCCTCCAAATAATTAAAAATTGATCCTTTAACAATTGTTTGAGATAAATTAGGAACAATCTTAATTGGAATATAGCCTGTTTCAATCATAAAAGGCGTTTTTTCAAATAAACGTAAGCGAACAATCTTGTAGACAAAATCATCTGTGTCTAAGAAAAGATTGCGTTGTAAATCTTCTGAGGGCGCAATAACTTCAAAACTTAGTACTTTAACTTTAGGGCTTTTACCATTCATTTCAAATCCGTCTGTAACACCTAAGTTAGAGCCTTCATAATTAAAAACGGTTTTATTTTTTAAATATAAGGGATTAATGAAGGTGCCGGAACCGCGTTTTTTAAAAATAATACCGTCGTTAGCCATTTGGCTAAGAGCTCGTTTTACTGAACTACGACTAATTTTATAAGTTTCACTCAAACTACGTTCATCAGGGAGTTTCATGTCGGGAAATTCATCTGCAGCGATTCTTTTTTTAAGTTTACTAATCAGTTGTTTGTAAATTAATTCAGCCATACAAGAGTACTCCTTTCGTAGAGTCAATCTTCATAGTTAACCATAAGTTTTAATAGACGACAAGTCGTCAACTTTCCGGAGAGATAATTATTTTAGAACAAAAAGGTAAGAATTACAGACATTTTAGTAAATATTTTGTACAATGAAGACTATAGTTAAAGGAGTGTGTCTATTGGAAATTTGGCAAAGTTTTATTGAAAATATTAAGTTACGTAGATTTGTTGTACTTTGTGTAATTATGGGTGTTATTTTTCTTGCGAAAGATGTCATTAGCATTGTTCTATTAACTTTTATATTTACATATTTAGTAGTCCGATTGATAAATGTTATTCAAAGACATTCATCAATTAATAGTCGAATAATTGTTATAGGAGTATATCTGGCAATTATCGCGCTGCTTTATTTGGCAGTTACTAAGTATTTTCCTATTTTAGTTTCGCAAACAGTTTCAATGGCACATTATGTGATTAATTTTTATCGTCATCCAGGTAAAGATACAAATCTTGTGATGGAATGGGTACTTAAATCTATTGGTAAATCTCAAATTGTGCCACAATTAAAAAGTAGTTTTACGCTTGTATTTCAATATATAACGAGCATTGGTTTTATGGCAGCAACATTTTTATTATCGCTTATTTTAAGCTTCTTTTATACGATTGAAAAAGATCAGATGACACATTTCTCAAAAAACTTTTTATCAAGTGATTTTGGTTGGTTTTTCCAGGATATTTACTTCTTTGGTGAAAAATTTGTTAAATCATTTGGTGTCGTTATTGAAGCACAATTCTTTATCGCAACTGTTAATACAGTTATTACTGTGATTGGGTTGTACTTCATGCATATGCCACAGCTCTTGCCTTTAGGAATATTAATTTTCTTATTAAGTTTAATTCCAGTCGCAGGGGTATTAATTTCATGTATTCCATTAAGTTTAGTTGGTTATTCGGTTGGTGGCGTACGTGATGTGGTTTACATCTTAATTATGTTAATGGTCGTTCATTTATTAGAATCATATGTATTAAATCCTAAATTTATGTCAAGTCGGACAGAACTACCTATATTCTTTACATTTGTAATCTTGTTAGTCAGTGAAGAATTATTTGGAACGTGGGGCTTGATTGTCGGAATTCCCATTTTCACATTCTTCTTGGATATCTTGGGTGTGAAGTCAATTCCTGGATCTAAAGGACGGATTGGTAAAATTAAAGGAATAAGGAAGGATAGTCAAACTGATGGTAAAGAAAAATAAATTTTTAGCTGATTTTAGAGTGAATAGAAAAAATACAAATTCAGTTAAATGGGATAGTTTAAAAGAGCAATATGGCGATGATAAATTATTGCCACTGTGGGTTGCAGATATGGATTTTAAAGCACCTAAAGCCGTAACTGATGCTTTAATAGCACGGGTACAACATGGTGTTTTTGGTTATTCAACAATTCCTGATTCATATTATGATGCCTTTTTTGATTGGCAACAATCTCGCTATGGGATTGAACTGCATAAGGAATGGATGAGATTTGGAACAGGGGTTGTAAATTCATTATATCAATTAGTCGATTTAATGACGGAACCAGGTGATAGCGTCTTAGTTCAAACACCAGTATATTACCCTTTTTATAGTGCAATTGAAGATAATAACAGACGTATCGTACGAACACCTTTGAAACATGAAAATAATCAATATGAAATGGATTTTGAAGCAATTGAACGAGATATGAAAGCTAATCACGTTAAATTACTTATTCATTGTTCACCGCATAATCCAGTTGGTCGCGTCTGGACTGAAGCTGAACTGACACAACTCTTTGAAATTTGTCGTGAAAATAAAGTGATGGTAATTTCGGATGAAATTCATCAAGATTTAATTGTGGGAAAAAAACCATTTGTATCAGCTTTATCAATAGACGAAGGTCGTTATCGAGATAATATGGTTGTCGTTAATGCTCCCTCAAAAACATTTAATTTAGCTGCTTTACAAAACTCGCATATCATTATTCCAAACGCGCAATTACGAGCTAAGTACGATAAAATGGTACAGCGTTTGAACAAACCTGAGGGTAGTTTAATGGGATGTGTTGCTGGAGAGGCGGCTTATCGTTCAGGAGCAGTTTGGTTAGATGAAATTCTGAGTATCGTAAGGACCAATTATTTAGAAGTCAGCCACCAATTAGTCAATAAATTTCCAGAAATTAAAATTAGTGAACTAGAAGGCACATACTTGATGTGGATTGACCTTTCAGCATATGTAAATCCCAGTCGGATGAAAGAATTTATTCAGAATGAGTGTGGCTTAGCTATTGATTATGGACAATGGTTTAGTGAAGAAACGCCAGGCTTTATTCGAATGAATTTGGCAACTGATTTAGGAACGGTTCAAACAGCTGTTGATCAGTTGTTAAAGGGACTCAAAAGTGCAAAGCTAAATCGCTTAAATTAGACTATTAATTTATTTCATTTCAGTGTAAAATAAACCAGTAAACTAAAAATAGAAAAAGAGGATTTTATCTTATGGCAAAATTAGTATTTATTCGTCACGGACAAAGTGAATGGAACTTATCTAACCTTTTCACAGGTTGGGTAGATGTTAACTTGAGCGAACAAGGCGTTGCTGAAGCACAAGCAGCTGGTAAAAAGATTAAAGAAGCTGGAATCGAATTTGATCAAGCTTATACATCTGTTTTAACACGTGCTATTAAAACATTACATTACGCACTTGAAGGTTCAGACCAATTATGGGTTCCTGAAATCAAATCATGGCGCTTAAATGAACGTCATTATGGTGCATTACAAGGCCAAAACAAAGCCGAAGCAGCAGAACAATTCGGTGAAGATCAAGTTCTTGTATGGCGTCGTTCATACGATACATTACCTCCACTTTTAAGCGCAACTGATGAAGGTTCAGCAGCTAACGATCGTCGTTATGCTGATTTAGATCCTAAAGCTATCCCAGGTGGCGAAAACTTAAAAGTTACTTTGGAACGTGTTATTCCTTTCTGGGAAGACGAAATCGCTCCTAAATTACTTGAAGGCAAAAATGTAATCGTTGCTGCACATGGTAACTCATTACGTGCCCTTACAAAATACATTGAAAACATCTCTGATGCAGACATCATGGGCGTTGAAATGGCAACTGGCGAACCAGTTGTTTACGATCTTGATGACAAATTAAACATCGTAAGCAAAATTAAACTTTAATATTAATAAAAAACCTGATGACAATTTTATGTCATCAGGTTTTTTTGTATTAGTCAATAATTGGCGAAAAAGTCGGTAGTTTTAGCAGTTAAAACCAGAAAGCGCTTGCCAAAGCAAATAATATGTATTATATTGATGTAATCGAATACACATTCTATTTGATAAATATATCAAAGAAATGAAGGAGAAACGTTATGGCAAAAGTTATTACTGTTTTGGGCTCAACTAATATTGATAAGGTTGTTTCTGTACCCCGTTTCGCAACTAGCGGCGAAACTTTACACACACCAAATCATCAAGTTGAAGCAATGGGTGGAAAAGGATTGAACCAAGGTGTTGCCGCTGCACGTTCTGGTGCAAAGACTAACATGATTACAAAAGTTGGTAAAGAATTTGATACCTCAAAGAATATGAATGTTGAAAACTTAAGCACTGAACATGTGATTGTTTCAGATACTGAAGAAACTGGACAAGCTTATATTACTGTTTCAGCCGAAACAGGCGATAATATTATCCATATTTATGGTGGCGCTAATGCTGATATGACACCAGCTGATGTACGCGCACATGAAGCTGCCATTGCTGAATCAGATTTTTTGATTGCGCAATTAGAAATTCCAACAGAATCAGTTATTGAAGGTTTCAAGATTGCACGCGAACATGGTGTTAAAACAATTTTGAACCCAGCTCCAATGCCTGAAAATGGTGGACTACCAGCTGAATTATTAGAATTAACTGATATTATTACACCAAATGAACATGAAACATTCTTATTGACTGGGATAGAAGTGACTGATGAACATTCAATGATACACAATGCTGCGTACTATTTTGAACGTGGAATTAATACCGTAATCATTACAATTGGCTCAGAAGGTTCTTTCTACATGCGTGATAATGGTGAAGAAGGAGTCGTTCCAGCATTTAAGGTTAAGGCTGTTGATACAACTGCTGCCGGCGATACTTTTATTGGTGCTACAGCAACACGTTTACATGCTAATTTAGATAATTTAGCTGAAGCTATGCGTTATGGATCAGCTGCTTCATCTGTAACGGTGTCACATGCTGGTGCACAACCAAGTATTCCAACTGAATCTGCTGTATTAGCTGTTTTGGATGCTAATAAATAAATTTAAATTGTTGAATGGGAGATAAATTATGCGTAAAACTAATCTTTTGAATACAAAATTATCAAATGCTATTTCTGAAATTGGACATACACAATGGTTAACAATTGGTGACTCAGGCCTACCAATTAAGGATGATGGACGTAAAATTGATCTTTCAATCGTACGTGGATTACCATTATTTATTGATGTTTTAGCTGCAACACTTTCTGAAATGAAAATTCAAAAAGCTTTTTTAGCTGAAGAAATTAAAACGGTTAATCCTGAACAATATGCTGCTATCAAGGCTTTATTAGATGATGATGTTGAAGTTGTTTTCATTTCACATGATGAATTGAAATCGATGAGTCGTGATGATAATAATATTGCTACAGTACGAACAGGTGAAATCACACCATTTTCAAATATCGTTTTGGAATCAAATGTTGATTTTGAAGGCGAAGCAATTAAATAGTTATTAATATAAGGATAGGATGATATAAAAATGAATATGTTAGGATTATTTTTCTCACTTTTAGCAATTATTGGTTGGAGTGCATATCCAACTTTAGTATCATATTTTGGCGGTAAACCAGTTCAAGGTATTTTTGGAGCAACATGGGGAACTTTGATTGTTGCAATCGTCCTTTCATTAGTCATGGGAATGCCCATGTTACAAGGTTCTAATTTTTGGTTAGCATTTTTCTCAGGGGCAGCTTGGGCCTTTGGAAATGTTTTAACTATTATGGCTTTTGGGATGAAAGATCAGGATGGAAATGCTTTAGGTTCTGCTAAAGCAATGCCAATCTCAACAGCTTTCCAAATTACAGCAAATGTAGTTTGGGGTGTTGTAATGCTTGGTAACTGGGGTCCAGTTTCATCAAAATTATATGGATTCATCGCTGTATTTGTTATCTTGGTTGGAGCTTATATGACAACTTATCAAGAAAAGAAATCAGCTGGAAATAAAGAACTACTTACAAAGGCAGTTGGTGTCTTATTGATTGCCCAAGTTGGTTATTCATTATATGGTATCCTTCCACAATATACTAAAAATACTGATGGTATGCATATGTTTTTAGCACAAGCTATCGGGATGGCAGCATTTGGATTAATTCTTGGAATTTATGAATTAACGAAAAATAAAAATAACATTTTTACACAAAGTGTTACGTACAAACAAATTTTTTCTGGTTTCTTCTTTGCAATGGCAGCATTGGGTTATTTAGTTTCAGCTCAACCTGCAATGCTTGGATTGGCAACTGGATTCGTCCTTTCACAAGTTTCAATTGTTGGAGCAACGATTTCAGGAATTGTCGTTATGCGCACTAAAAAAACGGGTAAAGAATGGTTAGTTATTATTATTGGTCTTATACTAATTGTAATTGCGGCTTCTGTAACAGTTTTCTTAAAAAACTAGATAAAATTAATTTTAAAACCTTGATAACAATACTATGTTATCAAGGCTTTTTGTTATTATTTGATTTAAAATGTCATAAAATGATAAAAAAATAAACATTAACTAGAACTCACTATGATATTTAAAACCTACTTTCCGATTCAAGTTATAAAAGTCAAAATAATTGTAATTATCAGTTTAGGTGCTAGGATTGGACTTATAAATAAGATAATAGGAGGAATCATCATGGGGGATTTAACAACAAATGAAGGTCAAACATGGGCGAATAATCAAAATTCACAAACAGCTGGGGCTCGTGGACCGGTTTTAGTTCAAGATTACCAATTACTAGAAAAATTGGCACATTTTAATCGAGAACGTATTCCAGAAAGAGTGGTCCATGCAAAAGGGGCAGGGGCTAAAGGCTATTTTGAATTAACTAGAGATATGAGTGATTATACTATGGCAGGTCTTTTCAATGGTTTGGGCAAGAAAACGCCAGTCATAACCCGTTTTTCACAAGTAGCTGGTGAGGCAGGTTATCCGGATACTTATCGAGATGTACGAGGATTTGCAGTAAGATTTTATACAGATGAAGGTAACTACGATATTGTGGGTAATAATACGCCCGTTTTCTTTATTAATGATGCTTTGAAATTCCCAGATTTTATACATTCCCAAAAGCGTGACCCAAAAACGCATGCTAGAAGTCAGGATATGCAGTGGGATTTCTGGTCGTTATCACCTGAAACAGTTCACCAAGTAACAATGCTTATGAGTGATCGTGGGATCCCTGCTAGTTACCGAATGATGCACGGTTATGGAAGTCATACTTTTAAATGGGTAAACAAGCAAGGTGAACAATTTTGGGTTAAATATCATTTCAAAACAAACCAAGGTGTTCATAATTTAAGTAATGAGGTTGCTGAAGAATTAAGAGGAAAAGATTCTGATTACTTACAAAATGATTTGTATAATGCGATTGAGGATCAAGATTACCCCAGTTGGACAGTAGCCGTACAAATTGTGCCTTACAAAGCAGGATTAGCCTATCCGCAAGATATCTTTGATGTTACGAAAGTTATTTCGCAAAAGGACTATCCATTAATTGAAATTGGCCAAATGGTTTTAGATGAAAATCCAAAAAATAATTTTGAAGATATTGAAGAATTAGCATTTTCACCAGCTAACTTCGTTCCAGGAATTGAAGCCTCACCAGATAAATTACTCCAAGGACGCTTATTTGGTTATAAAGATGCTGCAAGATATAGATTAGGTGCTAACTATGAACAATTGGCAACTAACCGTCCTAAAAATGAGGTTCATAATTATGAACGAGATGGTTTAATGGCGCAAAATCAGAACGGTGATGTTAACTATGAGCCCAACAGTTTAGGTGGACCTGAAGAAAATCGCCATGCAGAAGTTCATGGTGATACATTGGATGGAAAAGTAGGCAACTATTCAGTAAATGAGGATTATTATACTGCTGCCGGTAAATTATATCGATTGTTACCTACTGATGAAAAAGCACGTTTAATTGAAAATATTAAATTAAATCTGGGACAAGTTAAAGATATTGAGATAAAGATTCGTGAAACTAAACAGTTTTATCAAGCTGATAAGGAATACGGAACACGTGTCGCAGAAGCATTAGGGTTAGAACTAAGCTTAATTAAATAATTCTTTCGGTGTATTAAAATGTTTAACAAAAAAAAGGAATAAATCACTGTAATCAAACAGCGATTTATTCCTTTTTTTTGTGTTGTTTACATGCCGTGTTCTAAAAGATACTTGTAAGAAATATCTGATAAATCGGGTGAGATACGGACACGATGCAAGGTGAATAGTCCTTGGCTTTCATTAGCGAGTCCTGGTAATGTCGTTAGACCAAGTTTGTAGCCTGCATCTTTAGCAAGTTTAGCGGTCTGGTTATTGAAGCGACCAACTGGATAACAAATAATTGATGTCTCTTGATGAAATTTATTGTTTAGCCATTTTTTCGAATTCTTAAATTCAAAAGTTTGTTGTGCATCGGTCATCTGATTAAGTTCCTCATGATGGACAGTATGACTTTGAATACTTACTAAACCTGATTTTCGCATCTCGTTCATTTGTGGCATAGTTAGTTTGTTTATGTGGCCAAAGTGGCTTGTAATATAGTTGATGGTTGCTTTTTGATGATATTTTTTGAGAGCAGGATAAGCTTTTTCATAGTTATCCTTGTAACCATCATCAAAAGTAATCCAAACAATTTTATTAGCAGGTTTTTTATGTGTTTTAAAAACTTCGATAGCTTCAGCAGGTGATAACGTGTAGTAACCATTTTTTTTAAGCCACTGCATTTGATGGGCAAATTGTGCTTCAGGAATACGAAGTGAATTTCCAACAGAAATACTATGATACATTAAAATTGGAAATTCGGTCTGGCCCTTAAATGATTTCCAATGCGAACTGTCTATTTTAGTATTTGAAATGAGCTTATTTTTCTTAATAGTTTTCTTGGGTAAAGATGAACTTACCTTTTTAGAGCTATTTTTTTGGTGATTAGTATTGGAAACGGAGTGAGAATTTTGAATGAAAAAGAATAATGAACCAATAGAGACGATTAGGACTAAGAATAATAAGATAAACCAACCTTTTTTATGTTTTAACATGATGAACTCCTTTTATGAGAAACGATACTATCTAATTTACCACGCTAAGGTAGTAAGATTCAATTTTTACGCGGATAAAGTCAATAAATGTAAAAAAAGGTAAGGCTATGATAGTATAAAGTACATATTAAATATTTAATTGGGGGAAAATATGCGTAGAACATTTCATTTTTTAAATCAAAGTTATAAGGAATTTTTTCAACACTGGAAATTGTATTTTATTTTAGTAGTTGTTACTAATTATATTTTATCTGCAGTGGTACAACCAATCTTAACTTGGGTGGTAAGCCAGATACTTAGTAGTAACCAAGTCGAATATTTAACCTATACTAACATTATTTCGGTTATTGAGGATAAACCTATATTATTAATTGAGTTTATCCTTGTTATATTAGTTATATTAAGTATTGTTTATATTCAAATGTCTTTCATGATCAGGGGTATTCAAGCTATTCGTTATGATTTAAAAATTGAATTTAAGTCATTATTAAAACAATCAATTCATGACGTTTTAGAGTTACGTCCTTTAACAGCGTTGCTCGTTATTTTTTACTTCGTTTTAATTTTACCATTTGGACAAGTCTTATTTACATCTACTTTATTAAATAAGGTGACTATTCCAGATTTTATTCTTCAAGATATGTGGACAAGTCCAGCTATCTGGGGCCCAATACTTTTAGTCTATGGTGTAGCATTTTTCTTCTCTATCCGATTAATTAGTTTTATTCCAACTATGTTGTTTAGTTCAGAAAAAAGAATCGGTCATTTAATTAAACAAAGTTGGGAAGCTGGACGTGGCAAATTTTGGATAACCGTCACAAAAGGATTAGTAATTACGGCTTCTATAGCTTTTATATCAGGAATTGTTCAAATTAGTTTGTTCCTAATTCAGAACTATGTAGATAATCATTTTCAAAATCAAGCATTTATGATTGTGATGTTTAATCTGTTTATTTTGGAAATTTTAGGACAAATCGTATTAGCTTTAAGTGTGACTATGTTGTTAGGTATTGCGCTAGATGTTTTTGAAGAACAACAACCGCATTTGAAACCCGTTCAAGAAACATTCTATAAAGAGAAACGCTTTATTAAATTACAGAAAGTTAGTGTCGTTGTTCTCCTGATACTAGTTGCAGGGACAGCTTCTATTTATAATTATGTTTACTTAAAGGGGATGCTAAATGACTATCCAGTTCTTATTTCTCACCGTGGAGTTGATGATGGAAATGGTGTACAAAATACCATTCCTGCCTTAGAAAAAACAGCTAAAGAGAAACCTGATTACATCGAAATGGATATTCAAGAAACAAAAGACCATAAATTTGTTGTTATGCATGATCCAAATTTGGAAAATTTAGCGAATGTTAATCGGACAGTACATGATTTAACATTATCCGAGTTAACAGCATTAACTGTTCGTGAAAATGGTTATTCAGCTAAAATTCCAAGTTTCGATGAATATTTAAAGGCAGCAGAGAAGAATCATCAAAAATTATTAGTTGAAATCAAAGTATCTCCGCAAGATAGTCCCAATATGACTAAAAACTTTGTTAAAAAATATCAAAAAAGACTATTAGCTGATAAGGATCGAATTCATTCTTTAAGTTATGATGTTGTTTCACAAGTAAAAAAACAAGCACCAAAGCTTTATATCAGTTTTATTATTCCATATAATATATCATTTCCAGAAACACCAGCAAATGCGTACACTATGGAAGCTACAACTCTAGATGACTCATTTGTGAGCAAGGCACATGATAAGAACCAGGATGTCTATGCTTGGACTGTAAATGATGAAACGATTATGCAAAAGATGTTATTTATGAACGTTGATGGTATTATTACGGATGACTTTGGTACACTTAAACAAGTTGTTCAAGCTAATAATGATCATCCAAGTTATGCAAGTAAATTATCAATATTCTCAAATAGATTAACGGGAATTAGCATAACAATCGATAATTAAATTAGTTAGGTTAGGAAACATAAATTAGAAAAGATTACTATAGATTAGTAGTCTTTTTTAATTTTGTCTAGATGTTAACGTTTACACTATTTAGGTGGCATGCTATGCTTAAGTTGCTACTAAACTGAAATCAGAGGAGTGTCTAGTAAGTATGATTAAAATTATCGCATCAGATATGGACGGCACGTTATTAAATAATGAAAATAGTATTTCGAAGGGTAACGCAGCGGCTATTAAGAAGGCTCAAGAAATGGGAGTGACTTTTGTTGTTGCCACTGGACGAAGTTATGATGAGGTAAAACCCTTAATTGACGCAGCAGGTATTAGTGCACCGATGATTAATTATAATGGGGGCGCTACGGTAACTGAGGAAGGCAAACAAATTAATAGTTTTCCAATATCAAAAAAAGAGGCACAAAAACTCATTAAATTTTTGAAGAATGAACATGCCTTTTTCAAAGTTATGACGTCAAAAGGTGTTTATTCAGATGATCCTCTTAAATATGATGAAGCGGTTATCAAATTAAACTTAAATCCTATTCATTATATAGACGATTACAGTGAAATTATTGATGATTCTGAAATAGATTTGTTTAAATTTCTTATTCGAAAAACGGATGAATCAGATGACTTATCTGTTTTAAAAAATAAAATTGAAGAAAATGAAACACTCATTGTGACTTCTTCAGGGGATAATAATCTTGAAGTTAATCATGTTAATGCACAAAAAGGGATTGCGTTGAAAAAATTTGCTGATAGTATGGGTATTCCTATGTCAGAAGTGATGGCAATTGGCGATAATTTGAATGATATATCGATGTTAAAAGCTGCAGGTATCAGTTATGCAATGGAGAATGGTCATCAAATTAATAAAGATATTTCTAATCATCATGCAAAAAAGAATGATGAAGATGGTGTTGGATTAGCTATTTTAGAACAATTAGCTCAAAAATAAGACAAAAGGACTAAATCCCATTTACGGGATTTAGTCCTTTTGTCTTAATATTTAATCAGCAATTAAATCACCAGCAGTTGGGCCAGCATCTAATTTGTAAATACGTTCAACATCAATGATGACAGCATAGTACATTTTTGGTAAATGGCGTTCTTCACCAAATTTAACAGCATCGTCAAAAATTTTACCGGAATCAATTAAATGTGCTGTGCCTTCAAACCGGAAGCCTTTTAGATTAGGACGATCTATAACAGCAACAGCTGCACGGCCATTATTTTGAAGATTGTGTAATGCATGTTTAGCTGTTTCTTCATTATAAATCAAATGCGTATCATCAAAAACACGCATTGATCCTTTAGGACCAACTTGTGGGAACCCATTTTCATCTACGGTTGAAAGAAAATTAAGTTGTTCAGGAATCATTTTTTTCATATCTTCTGTTAATTTTGCCATTATAAAATCTCCTTTTTATTTACTTATTATAAGTAAAACTTATCATGATTAAGGTATATTGGCAAAATATTAGCTTTACAAAAAACTTGCAAATAGGGCTAAAAAAACTATACTTATATGAGTCTAATAGTGATTTCTAAAAGGACTTCGAAGAAAGACGCTAAAGTGATATGTATAGATTATTAATTTTAACAGTACTAATGAGTCGTAATATGTCAGGATATAAGTTACGATTGGTATTGGAAAAATGGTCGTCCATGATTCTAAATGGAATGAAACTTATTGCTTTAAAATATGTGGTATGAATTATATTGGTGTAGTGGAGCAAATTAAAGATATACAAAAGGAGAATAAAAAATGAAAAAAGCAACAAATCGTTGGGTAGCATTGTTCGCTATGAGTTTAGGTGTTTTTATGGGCCTTTTAGATGTTACTGTTGTAAATGTTGCTTTACCAAGTATGGCAGTTGATTTTAAAACAACATTTAGTGATTTACAATGGATATTAAATGCATATACGTTAATGTATGCAGTCAGTTTATTAATTGTTTCAAAATTAGGTGATATGTTTGGACGAAAAAAAGTCTTCATCGCTAGTACAATTTTGTTTACGATTGCATCTGTTGTAAATGGGCTTGCACCAAACTTATTAGTTCTTGATTTTGGTCGAGCAGTTCAAGCAATTGGTGGTTCAGGAATGATGAGTTTATCAATGGCGTTAGTTGCGTCTAACTTTGAAGGCCGAGAACGTGGGACAGCACTTGGTATTTTAGGATCAGTTATTGGATTCTCAACAGCAATCGGACCTTTAGTTGGTGGATTTTTAGTTGAGAACTTTGGTTGGCCTTCAATTTTCTTTGTTAATCTACCGGTCGGTATCATTGCGATTTATTTGGTTATTAGAAATGTTAAAGAAACACCTGCATATGGCGCTGGGGAATCGATTGATTTTATAGGAATGATTCTTTCAGCAGTTGGATTATTTGCTGGTATTTATGGCTTAATTCAAAAAGAACAACATATGCATTGGGCTTGGACTGATATGCATGTTATGGGATGGTTAATTGCATCAATTTTAATCTTAACTGCCTTTGTTTTTGTAGAGTTAAAAGTTAAATCGCCAATGATGAATTTAACATTATTAACAAATCGTCATTTTGTTGGTGTTGTAATTCTTGCATTTGCACTTGGTGCTGGTATCTTTGCGTTAGCCGCTTATCAAACAAGTTTAATGCAAAATTATATGGGATATTCAGCCTTTTCCACGGGATTACATCAACTACCTATGAGTTTATGGTCGCTTGTCTTAGGTCCTTTTACAGGAGTTCTAGGATACAAGTTTGGTAAAAAGTGGATGATTTCACTTGGATTTATCGTTGCCTCACTTGGTTTATTTACGTTTAGCCAGGTAACAACAACGGACTTTACCTACATGCAATTACTTCCGCTTCTTGTATTAACTGGATTGGGTAACGCTATTATTAATCCGATGATTAATACTGCTGCTATGGATAATATTAATCCAAAAGAAATTGGCATGGCATCTGGTTTATTGAATGTTTTTCGTCAAATTGGAATAACAGTAGGCGTTGTAATTCTTGGTTTAGCACAAACTAAAGCATATGAATCAAGTTTGAGCACTGGTTTTAGTGATAGTCATATTCCTAGTGTAGCTGCAACGGGTATTCAGCAAGCCTTAGTAAATGCAGGAGCATTTTCTGGACATATGGTTGCGTGGAGTCAAAAAATAATAGCGACTCCTTATGCTGATAAAGTTCAAAAGATTGTTTTAACAGCTTTTGATAAAGGCATGATTCAAGTTGTTTTAACATCATTGGTCATTATGATTATTGGAATTCTAGCAGCAGTCTTTTTATTAAGAGAAACAAAAAGTGTCGATCAAAAATTAGATAAATAAAAAAACTTTTTTTATGTCATTAGGTTTATAAGAAGTGAAAGCTGTCATTTAAAATTTTGAGTGGCTCTTTAATGATACCGATATATTTCTGAAGCGTAAGACTCCTAATAGTATCGCTGTTTATAACAAGGCGTATGATAAAATAATATTAATTTAAAAATAAATCATCCAATAAAAGGGAGATTAGTAATGACGAAAATAATTCCTAAGGTTTTAACAATTGCTGGTAGCGACGCAAGTGGTGGCGCTGGTATGGAAGCAGATTTGAAAACATTTGAAGAGTTTGGAACTTATGGTATGGTTGCGCTAACTTCAATTGTTACCATGAATCCAGATGCTGGATGGGCACATAACGTAACTGTTATGGATGCTGAATTAGTAAAAGCACAGTTGAAAACGACAGGTGCCGGCGGAGATATTGCTGCAATGAAAACAGGGATGCTTGGTAGTGTTGCAATTACAGAAGTAGCTCGTGAAAGCATTTTAGAAAAAGAGATTAAGAATGTTGTGATTGATCCTGTTATGGTTTGTAAAGGTGAAGATGAAGTATTAAATCCAGAAGCAGCTGATGCTATCCGTGATTTATTGATCCCAATTGCGACAGTCACAACGCCTAATTTGTTTGAAGCTGGTGTTTTATCTGGAATGGGAACTTTGAAATCACTTGACGACATGAAACAAGCAGCTATTAAGATTCATGAGTTAGGTGCAAAAAATGTCGTTGTTAAAGGCGGTAAAGCTCTTAAGGGTGAAAAGGCGCTTGATTTATTTTATGATGGAACTCAATTTGAGGTTTTAGAAACTGAAAAGATAACGCCTGCTTATAATCATGGAGCAGGATGTACATTTGCAGCGGCCATAACTGCGGGCCTTGCAAACGGATTGTCAGTTAAAGAAGCTGTCTATAAAGCAAAAGATTTTGTAACTGCTGGAATTAAATCAGGTTTTGCATTTAATGAATACGTAGGCCCTTTATATCACGCTGCTTACCGTTTAAATAAATAGGTACTAGAGACTCACTTTTATTTTGTATAAAAATGAGTCTTTTTTTGTTGACTTAGAGTGCACTTTAAAGAGTAATGTAAACATACTAATTAAATTGGAGGATAATGATATGTCAGTAGAAAATAAAGTTGTTGTTATTACAGGAGCATCAAGTGGTATTGGTGAAGCAACGGCCAGAATGTTAGCTGAAGGTGGGGCTAAAGTCGTTTTAGGTGCTCGTCGTGAAGCTAAGTTAGCAAAGATTGTTGAAGAAATTAAAAAGAATGGTGGTCAGGCAACATATGCCGTTACTGATGTCACTAAGGCAAGTGACGTTAAGAATTTAGTTACTTTAGCACAAGAAACTTTTGGTGGGATAGATGTTATATTCAATAATGCTGGAATCATGCCTAACTCGCCCTTATCGGCTTTAAAAACGGATGAATGGGATGATATGATTGATATCAATATCAAAGGTGTATTGAACGGAATTGCTGCAGTGTTGCCTATATTTATTGAACAAAAACATGGACATGTTATTACAACATCATCTGTTGCAGGCATTAAATCATTCCCAGATGCAGGTGTTTATGGCGCAACAAAATTTGCTGTCCGTAATTTAATGGAAGTTCTAAGGACAGAAAGTGCTATGGAAAAAACAAATATAAGAACATCAACCTTATATCCAGCAGCAATTA
Organism: Dellaglioa sp. CoH-55-MRSF-7; assembly: GCF_056782235.1. Next base: position 261,522 of record NZ_JBXAYI010000001.1, on the reverse strand, counting down.
ACACAGAATTATTAAATACTATTACGGATGAACAAACCCTTTCAGGGATGTCGTCATTTTATGAACAAGTTGGAATTGATCCGGTCGCAATTGCACGCGTGGTTAAGTTTGCCATTGATCAACCAGAAGAAGTTAATGTTAATGAATTTACGATTTATCCAACTGCTCAAGCTTAAATTTAAATAATAAAAAAATCTCGAGAATTTATTTTCTCGAGATTTTTTCATTTAGATGATAATACCTTCACAATGATCGACTTCGTGTTGAATGATTTGTGCCATCCAACCTGAAAACTTTTGGGTTTGTGGTTGAAATGATTTGTCTAAATAATCAACTGTAATGGAATCATATCGTTGTGCTGGACGTTCGCCAGTCAACGAAAGGCAACCTTCATTGACGTTGTAACGTCCAGATTTTTTTGTAATCTTAGGATTAATAAAGGGAACATTTAGATTACCAAATTGGCAAACGATAATTCGTTTATTCACACCAATCATATTGGCAGCCATTCCAACACAAACCTCTTTATTTGCTTCTAATGTATCTAATAAATCGGTTACGATTGAGCCATCATTTTTAGTTGCAATCTCAGCTTTTTGTGCGAGAAATATTTCATCGTGCATAATTGATTTTATCATTTTTCTCCTTTGATTTAAGTAGCATAATTAATAAAGAAATGTTGATGGATATCTAGTTAATGATTTTATCATGATTTAGAATATAATGTTATCCTCAAGTAGAAAATTATTATTTTAGGATTAATTAACGTCAATTTAATAGGTAAAAGATATTAAAAAAGTGAGTCATACTCTATTCTCAATATAGGGTATGATTCACTTTTTTAATTATTATTTATGTGACTCTTCTGTAAAAATAGCTTTAACAATATCATTAGCTGTGCGTAAACTAACATCATTTACAAAAGGTCTTGGACTTGCAGCTGTTAGCCAATGAACACCATCAGTCGGAACACCCCAGAAGTATAAACCAGGTTGCGGTGTCTTATGCTCATCTAGTAATAAATTGCTGACAGGGTCAACGTTGACTGCGCCATCTATAACAGAATCACCTTTAGTTGGATTTAAAATTAAAGGATTGGCGATTTTTGTATCGAGTAACTGTTTTATTAAAGGACTTGTTGCTGTTGTCGCATGAACAGCAGGAACGCGTGCTTCAATTAGAGTTGTTGCTAAGTAGCGTTGATCTGGTTGGTTTGCACTATATGTTTCAAATTGATGATCTTTAGTATCGACGACCATTCCAGGTTCTAATAGTGTAACAACATCAGCTTCAACGAGTGCCCGTAATTGTTCAACTCTAATGGTAGGAGGCCCGATTGTTAAAAAGTTATTTAATGAATTAAACCAGCCTAAGAAGTTAGTTAAATAGTCATCATCTGTTAAGAGACGGTTATCAATTAATTGTCTAACCGGAAGACGTAAGTCACGTAAAACCTCAAGAGCACTGGTCAATGGTCCGGTCTTAGTACCTAATTTTGCATCTACTGCATCTTTTTGTAAATGGTCTAACATAACGGCTTTGAAATCTTCATTAGGTTTTTTAGTCATTGGATTTCCTAGATGATCCCAATTAAAGCGATCTTCTTCAAGAATAATTGATCGCTCAACGGTTACTTTAGGATCTTTTAAGAAAGCTAATTGGAATTTTGTTAAATCGATTTTTGGATAATTCTGTGCGACAAGTAATGAATAATATTGATATTCAACGTCATGACTTAATAAGGTCCAAAATTCATTGAAAGAAACGGTACCATTTTCCATGAAAACTGCCATTTTAGCCGCCGTTAAAAAATGAGCTTGAGTTTCTTCGCCGGGTGATTTTTGATTATCCCCTTTGGCATGATAAGGCCATCCACGACGCGAACCTGCCACAATGTGAGGTTCGTTACCGTTTGCTTGATATTGTAGTTGCCCGTTCTCTAATCGCTTAAATAGACCACCACGGCCTACAGTCAAACGGGTCACTAAATCAAAGAAGCTAAGACCTAAGCCACGTAAAATAACAGTATCTTCGTGCGTGATATGATCTAGTTTTGTTTCATTTGGAAAGCCTGGTAAAACATAAGTTAACTTGTTTTCTGTAGCGAATGTATCAAATCTTTTTTGTCCGACAGATAATTCATTTTCAAGATTACCTAAAGACATTACGACATAGTCAACGATGCTAACTGAAGGTAAGGCGGTTGTGATTTCAAATTGATCAGCTTTTTTTGAAATTTGTGTAACCGTACTTTTATTCAAATTAATTGTGATATTGTTAGAGGCACGTTTAAGTAATTCAGCGTAGTACCATTGGATATAAACACCAAAAAGTGCTCTTGTTGCATAATCGTTTGGATGTAAATCTTTAATTTCAGTTAAAAAATCCGCTGAATAATTATTTATTTCGATAAAATCATGAGCATCAGATTGAGCCCATTCGAAAATGTTTGGTCCTGGGATAACTGGACCAATAGATTGGACGCTTGTTCCATAGAATAAACTAATTTGTTGAGCTGCGGTATTCATGATTAATTCGTGTGGTTGAGTTGGTGACCATACGCGCCCACCAACACCATATGGATCATATAAATCAATAGTAAGTGGTGAATTTGAAGGATCTGCTTGTTGCCAAGCAATGAGTCGTTCAAGTGTAATCAGACCTCGTGGTCCGGCACCAATAATGGCTAAATGCATAAAAGTAATCTCCCTTGTCTTATAAAAACTAATTTCATTATAAACTTTAAAACAGAAAAAATCGCTTGATAACGTCTTTAATAGTAAAAATTAATCGTATATTCTTGTTAACTTCTGATAATTTAGTATACTTAATTTGAAAGAATATTTTAAGTACAATCTGAAAGAAGGATTTGATGAAAAAACCAATGTCACTATTGGATAGGGTACTGTTCGCTGGATTAATATTTGCCGGCGGGGGATTTGATGCGTATACCTATATCGTACATGATGGTGTTTTCGCTGGTATGCAAACCGGAAATTTAATTATATTAGGTATTGATATGGGCCAAATGAAATGGGGGGCCATATTCGATCATCTGATTCCAATTTTTGCTTTTATGATTGGTATTATTATAACTAGAAATCTGCAACATCGATTTAAAGAAGAAGATTCAATTAATAAACGACAACGATTTGTTATCGGTATTGAGACGATCCTTTTAATTATTGTTGCATTTATTCCAAGAAATTGGCCAGCACAGTTATCTACAGGAATCATTTCAATGGTTGCAGCAGCTCAACTTCAAGAATTTAGACAAATCAACGGAGGACCTTTTACGTCATTTATGATGACGGGTAATTTGAGGACAATGGCTGAAAGTTTTTATGACGGAATTGTTAAAGGTAATATAATCGCAATGGCTAAAGGTTGGCGGATGTTGGGTGTCGTCTTAGCATTTCTTTTTGGCGCAATTTCTATGGGTGCTATGGTACCGATAATGGGAACTAAAACGATATTATTAGCTGCATTTTTCTTGTTATGTTCATTGATTGGGCTACAATTAAATCCAGAAAAAAGATTATAAAATAAAGGGGTTAAGACAATGACAGAAATTAAAAAGAATCCAAAAGTTGATTTACACTTAGAAAAAGCAACACAATGGAAAGAAGAAATGACACAGTTAAGAGAACTTGCACTCGAAACGGGACTGACTGAAGAATTTAAATGGGGCAAACCTTGTTATACACTAAATGGTAAAAATATTGTCTTAATTCAAGGATTTAAAGAGTATATGGCATTACTTTTCTTAAAAGGAACTCTGATTGATGATGGTAAGGGTATTTTAGTTCCAACGGGCGAACATACTGAGGTTGGTCGCCAAATTAGATTTCATAGCTTAAAAGATGTTACTGATTTAAAAGTAGAGATAAGTGATTACATTCAACAAGCAATTAATGCAGAAAAGGCTGGGTTAAAGGTTCCTAAGGGTAAACCAACTGAATTAGTGTTGCCAGTGGAATTCCAGAAAAAAATGAATGAAATGCCAGAATTGGAAGAATTTTTTGAAACGTTAACGCTTGGACGTCAAAAAACGTATGCACGTTATTTTGCAGATGCTAAAAAAACAGAAACGCGTGAGGCTAGAATTATTAAATATATTCCGAAAATTCTTGATGGTAAAGGACTTAACGATTAGACAGCAAAACAGCGACCAGATTTTATCTGATCGCTGTTTTTTTAATTATATTAATCTAATTTCTTTTTTAATTCTGTAACGATTTCAGCATGTTTAGCTTCAGTCAATTTAATTTTTGACATAAAGATAAGAGCAGCAACAATTATTAAGGCCATTGGAACGAAGAACATGTACATTCTGAATTGTAGTAAACCACTGTTTGTAATATCGCTTGGTTTAGCACTACCTGTCATACCAGCTTGGATTGCGGCAAAACCAACAACACCATTAGCGAAGGCACCAGCTAATTTATCCAACAAAGGACGAACTGCTAAAGTAACAGATTCATTACGTGTTCCACTCTTTAATTGACCGTATTCAACACTATCCGTAATTGTCATCAATGCTGCTAAGAAAACAAGTGGATATGGGAAGAAGAATAAGCCAACAGCAATTAAGACAACAACAAGGTTAGTACCAGCAAATAGGAAGAGAATGTAACCCAATAGCATGACAGCGATTCCGCCAAGGTAGATAGCACGACGATGAACCAATGCAACTAAAGTTGGGAACAATGAAACTGAAATAATTCCTAAGACTGCTGTTAGAACACCAACAGTAGTAAATGCAGCTGCACTACCTAAAACATAATTGAAGTAGTAAATCAAAAGTGAATTTGTAATAACATAACTAAAAGCGAAAAGGAAATATGATAATGATAACCACATTAACTGATCATTTTTACCGATAACTTTGAAAACATCACGGAAACGAACTTTTTCAGTATTTTCACGAATTGCATTTTTTTCAATCTTAGTTCCTAAAATAGTTGCTAAAGCACCTAAGAATGAAACCAAACCGATAACAATAGCAAAACCTAACCAACCTGCTTTTGTTTGTGTATTACCAGTTGTACCTGAGAACATTTTTGAAAAGAAGACAACGATTGGGACGATAACGATAATAACACCTTGAGCACCTAATGTTGAACCAAAACGAGCAATTGTTCCAAATTTAGTCCGTTTTTCTGATTCGACACTTAGAGCTGGTAACATTGACCAGAATGAAATATCTTTAAATGAATAGAAACTATCTAGAATGATATAAACAATGGCAAAAAGAATTAAGTAAAGATAAGGATTGCTTGTAGCTAAACCACCAAAATCAGTGAAAATAAGGATTAATCCAATTGAACTGACAATTGAACCGATTAGTAACCATGGTTTAAAGTTCCCCCAACGAGTACGAGTATTATCAATAACGCCACCAATTAAAGGATCAAAAAAGATCTCAACAATTCGAATAACAACCATCATAGTTGTGACGTAACCAATCATTTTAGCGTTGAAACCAGCATCCTTTGTAACGAATAATTGACTTGTAATAAAAATCATAAAATAAGTGCTAAGTGTTGCATAAAAGGCATCATGTCCAAATGCACCAAAGGCATATGAAGCATATTGTTTAAAATCTTTAGAATTTTTCATTAGTTTAATTCCTTTCGAGTGTAGTTAAAATTAGTTATATCTGTGTTCGATAATCTTATCTAAAATTGCTTGACGTTGTTTTTCTTTAGCAGAACCTAATTGGTTTTCTTCTAAAGAATTAAAATCATTAACTAACAAAACTGATTCAAGGTATAACGTCAATTGACGTTTAATATATATCTTGTTATCTTCATTTGTTTGCTTAGGATTTCCGGCAATAATTGCAGCTGCAAATCGTTCGGCATCAATCGTTAATTTATTTGTATCCATTCTAATGACCTCTTCCTATATAATAGATTTTTGGTAAAAGAAATTGTTATTCATAATAGCAAAACATAAAAATAATAAACGTGAAAACGCATTCTTTTAGTTAACAACTACATTTTACTAAACTTTTACTAAAATGTAAACGTTTTATTTTAGATGTATATTATTTAGACTAAAGTAACTTTTTAGTACCCTTACGTATTTATTGTAGAAAGAATTTATATGAGTTTAGAATCTAATAAATAAAAGTTATGCTTAATTGATATAATTAGAAAGCAAGTCATATCGGTCACGATAATTTTATACAGCGAAGTAGTGTGTCGCTAATAATCTATAACTTTAAAGTGAAATATGATTACTTTAGAAGGGGGGAATTAAAAAACATGATTAATGGTAGGTACCAATGTTGAAAATACAAATGATTTAATAATAGTTAATATAAAAATAACTATTGACAAAGAGTTTTAAAAATAATATATTATGTATGTGGTAGTAACCACTTGGGGGAAAAGTAATGTTAAACGGTAATTATGAGCGTCCACTCTATGATCAATTAGTAGATACGCTAAAAGAAGAAATTGAAAAGAATCTAAAGGTGAATGATAAATTACCGTCTGAACGTGATTTATCTATTGCTTACGATATGAGTCGTACGACTGTCCGAACAGCACTAAATGAGTTAGAACTAATGGGTTATGTATATCGCCAACATGGTAAAGGAACATTTGTGTCGAATATCGCTAAAATTAAGACTGATTTAGGGGGAACGTTTAGTTTTACAGAACAAATGGTTTCCCTTGATAAAGAACCGAGTAGTAAAATAATTAGCTTTGATGTTATTAGTGCTAATGAGTTTATTGCTCAAGGTTTAAAAGTTGAAGTTGGTACCAAGGTAATTAAATTAAAACGATTAAGACTTGCATCAGATGAACCAATGATGTTAGAGAGAACTTACTTACCGTATGCTAAATTTCCCTCTTTAACTGTGGAGACATTAAATAAGCAAGCGATGTATGTCATTTTTTTAGATGATTATAACCAGATTGTAAAAACGGCTGATGAATCTTTAACAGCAGGTGTTATGGCAGGCAATGATGCAACTTTATTAAATTTTTATGAAGGTGCACCTGTTCTTAAATTAGAGCGAACGACGTATAACACAAAAAATGAAGTAATTGAATTTACGTTGAGTATTGCGAGGGGTGATAAATTTACTTATCATATTCGACACAATAAATAAGGGAGGATAATTATATGATTGGTATGGTAGTAGCTGGACATGGGAACTTTGCAACTGGAATGGGATCAAATATTGAACTTATTGCCGGACAACAAGAAAATTTTATTCTTTGTGATTTTATACAAGGAATGACCGCGGAAGATTTAAGCGGCGACTATATGAAAGCGCTTAACAAATTAAACGGCTTAGATGGAATAGTTTTCTTTACTGATATTCCTGGAGGAACACCATTTAATGAAGCAGTTAAAATAAAATTACTGCATAATAATGTAAGCGTTTTAACAGGATCGAATATACCGATGTTATTAGATATGTTATTTAACCGGGATTTGAACATGAGCGCGTTTATGGAGAAAGCACTGGATGCTGGTAAAAAAGGTATTATGCAATTTGAAACAAAAAAAAGAGTAGAAATAGATGATAATGGCATCTAAAGGAGAGCTTAATATGTTTGAGAAGAATGAAAAAGAGTTGGAAATAATGGGCGCAAATATTACAACAGGTGAAATTAAACAACAACCTGAACTTTGGACTGAGGCATTTAATAATTTTAGTGAAAAGTCAGACGAAATAAAGACATTTTTAAAATCAGTTAAATCTACCTCGAACGGGTTGATTCGGGTCATTTTTACAGGAGCAGGAACATCCGCTTATGTTGGTGATACTGTAACACCATACTTAAGTAACCACGGGGATCGTGCAAATTATCAGTTTGAAAGTATTCCAACAACCGATATCGTATCTGCACCATATGATTATTTAGTACCAGATGCTACGACTATTTTAGTTTCGTTTGCTAGGAGTGGTAATAGTCCTGAAAGTGTTGCCGCTGTTGAAATTTCAAGAAAAATAATTAAAAATTTATATCAAATTACAATTACTTGTGCTCCGGAAGGGAAACTTGCTGTTGGTACAAAAGATGACGAACGTAATTTGTTATTGATGATGCCTGCGCTGTCTAATGATAAGGGATTTGCAATGACTGGATCATACAGTTGTATGTCACTCTCAGCGTTATTAATTTTTGATACAACACGTAAGGATATTAAAGAAAAATATGTTGAGACTATTATTGCAATGGGTCATGAAGTGATTAAACGTGAAGCTGAAATAAAAGCTGTTATTGATATGGAATTTGATCGGGTTGTCTATCTTGGGTCCGGAAGTTTATCGGGATTAACAAGAGAGGCACAGTTGAAAATTCTTGAACTAACGGCAGGTAAGCTAACAACAATGTTTGATTCTTCAATGGGGTTCCGACATGGACCTAAATCGTTCGTCAACGAGAAAACATTAGTTTTTGTATTTGTTAACAATCAAGAATATACACGTCAATACGATATTGATATTTTAGAAGAAGTGAGTGGAGATAAAATTGCCGCTAAAGTAATTGGGATTGATATTGAGGGACAGAATAACTTTAGTGGTGATCGTTTCACATTTGAATCAGGAGATGCCCTTTTACCAGAAGGATATCTGGCTCTTGCTGATGTTATGTATGCGCAAACTATTTCATTATTAAGTTCAGTAAAAGTGGGAAACACACCAGATACACCTTCACCAAGCGGTACCGTAAATCGTGTAGTTAAAGGTGTAACTTTACATGCCTATAAATAAAAATTTCAAGGAGGAATTTATTATGACAACACCAAACATTTTACTTGCAAGAATTGATAACAGACTTGTTCATGGACAGGTTGGTATGACATGGGTTAATACGATTGACGCTAATCTAGTTGTAGTTGCGAATGATGAGGTTTCTAAAGATGATGTACAGCAAAGTTTAATGGAGATGGTTATTCCTGAAACTGTTGGAATCCGCTTTTTCGATATTAAAAAAACGATTCGTATTATTGGTAAAGCCTCGGATAAACAAAAAATATTATTAGTTGTTCGTACGCCAGAAGACATGGCTAAAATTATTGAAGGAGGTGTCCCAATTAAGAAAGTAAATATTGGTAATTTACATTTTTCAGAAGGGAAGAAACAATTATCGGCAACTATCTCAGTCGATGATACCGATGTTCAAGCATTCAATAAAATGCATGATTTGGGTGTTGAACTAGAGGTTCAAGGTATTCCGAATGAAAAGGCATCAGATATGATGCGCTTACTGAAAGAATATTAAAAACGTAAATATAATAATAAAAAGGAGGAAATTTATATGTTAGTACAAGCGTTATTAATTGGACTATGGGCTGGTATTGCCGGTATCGATATGTATAGTGGTTTAACACATATTCATAGACCAATCGTTACTGGTGCAGTAGTTGGTCTAATATTAGGAGATTTTCAAACCGGCTTAATTGTTGGTGGTACATTAGAATTAGTTTGGGCTGGAATGGTTCCACTTGCTGGAGCACAGCCACCTAATGTTGTTATTGGTGGAATTATGGGAACCGCATTTGCAATTATTGCTCATCAAACACCAACATTAGCAGTTGGTATTGCCGTACCATTTGCAGTTGCCGTACAAGGTTTAGTTACATTACTATTTACAGCTTACTCACCAGTTATGCATAAAATGGATGAATACGCGATGGAAGGTAATGATAAGAAAATTGATCGATTGAACTACATGGGTCCGCTAATCTTGTTTGTTTTCTACTTCATTATGGCGTTCTTACCAATCTTCCTCGGTGCAAGTAAAGCGCAAGGAATGGTTGAAGCCGTTCCTGCATGGATCTTAACAGGATTAAGTACGGCCGGTGGTATTATGCCAGCTGTTGGATTTGCCATGTTGTTAAAAATTATGTGGAAGACAGCGTACGCACCATTCTTCGCAATTGGATTTGTTGTTGCAGCATATGGTAACTTACCAATCTTAGGAGTCGCAATCATTGGTATTTCAATCGCTGCTTATGATTTCTTTATTGGTGGAGCAAAATCTGATAATGGTGGAAAAAAAGTAGCAACCGTAACAGTTAATGAAGAGGAGGACTATAGTGATGGCATCTAAAAAGAAATTTGATCGCAATGATGTTGTGATCCCAGATACTTATAACGATCCTACTGTTGAAAAGGTAATTACAAAAAAAGATTTAAACAAAATGGTTTGGCGTTCACTACTTTTACAGGCTTCATTTAATTATGAACGTATGCAAGGTGGTGGGTGGACTTATAGTTTAATTCCTGGATTGAAAAAAATTCATAAAGATAAAGAAGATTTCTCATATGCAATGCTTGATCATTTACAATTTTTTAATACACATCCATTTTTAGTAACATTTGTTCAAGGTGTTATTTTAGCAATGGAAGAAAATAAAGAAAATAGATCAACTATTCGTGGTATCAAAGTAGCAATGATGGGACCTTTAGGTGGTATTGGGGATGCGATGTTCTGGTTAACGTTGCTACCTATTACAGCCGGAGTTGGGGTTTCATTATCAATGAATGGAAATCCACTTGGACCGATCTTATTCCTTGTTGTCTTTAATGCAGTGCATTTTGGGTTACTATTCTGGTTAATGAATTATGGGTATAGAACTGGTACTCGTGCTATTTCGAGTATGAAGGAAAATACAAAAAAAATATCACGTGCTGCGTCGATAGTTGGATTAACTGTTGTTGGAGCCTTGGTTGCAACATACGTTAACTTTAAATTTGGTGTTGTGATTCATGCTGGGAAAATTGATATTGATTTACAAAAAGGTGTTATTGATAAAGTGATGCCGGCATTATTACCGCTTCTTTATACATTCTTCTGTTACTGGATGTTGAAAAAAGGTAAATCTCCATTGATGTTGATTGGGCTCACAGTAGTTGTTGGCTTAGTAGGTGCATTCTTCAAGTTATTCTAGAAGAGGCCTGCGGAACTAGACTATGGATAATGGGCTAGTTTCTTTTTAACAAAAATAATATAGGAGGCATTACTGGTGGAAATATATTATATTCATGCAGATAAGTTTTTCTTGAAAAACACGGTTGAAAATGAAGGGTACTTGGCAATTATTGATGGTAAATTTGGTGATTATCAACAAGAAAAACCTGATGGTGATATCAAAGAATATACGGGTAAATGGATTGCACCAGGGCTTGTAGATACACATGTCCATGGTTTAAAGGGATATGATGTGATGGATAACGATTTTGAGGGCGCAAAAATGATGTCTGAAGGTTTATTAGAATGTGGCGTTACTTCATTTCTGCCGACAACATTGACGGCAGCTCCAGAAACGTTGAACGAAGTTATTTCTGACTTTGGTAAGCGTCATGGTGAAGTACGTGGTGCAAAAATACAGGGTATCTTTTTTGAGGGTCCATTTTTTACTGAAAAACACAAAGGTGCGCAAAATCCTAAATACTTTTTAGATCCAAGTATAGATATTTTTGAGCATTGGCAAAAATTAGCGCATGGACTTATTCGAAAAATTGCGATTGCACCTGAGCGAAAGGGTGTTAAAGAATTTACTGAGGCCTTAACTAAACAAGGGGTCAAAGTAGCATTGGGGCATAGTGATGCTACGTTTGATCAAGCTAAATCTGCAGTAGAATCTGGTGCATCTATTTTCGTTCATACGTATAACGGAATGAGCCCACTTAATCATAGAGAGCCAGGGATGGTTGGCGCAGCAATGTCATTAAGTAGTGTCTATGATGAACTAATTTGTGATGGTCAACATGTTAATCCGGCATCTGCTAAAATTTTAATTAACGTTAAAGGAGCAGACCACATTGTATTAGTAACTGATTGTATGCGTGCTGGTGCAATGCCTGATGGAAATTATACATTAGGTGAGTTCCCAGTTGTTGTTAAAGATGGCGCCGCAAGGTTAGAGTCAGGAAGTTTAGCTGGTAGTGTCTTAAAATTAATGGAAGCAGTTAAAAATGTTGTTGATTGGAATATTTCTACTCCTGAAGAAGCAATCCAAATGGCTAGTTATGTGCCCGCTAGAAGCGTTGGAATTGATGATAAGTGCGGAAGTATTGCGGCAGGTAGAGATGCTGACTTCATTGTTTTAGATCATGATTTAAATTTTGAGGAAACATATTTAAATGGTACTTTAAAATATAAAAAATGATATTAACTGATTCTTTATTAAGAGCTAGTCGGAGTAAACGGTATTTATGATTGTTAAGTTATTTTTAATTGGTATGTAAAAAATGAAATTTTAAAAACCTTTTCATATTCTTCAAAGATAGAATTATAAGTGGATGAGAGAAGTAAAAAAATAATAAAGGACGGAATAAAAATGACACCAAATAAATTGGCAGGACTTAAAGCACTTTCAAATGAAAAAGGCGTAATTGCAGCATTAGCAATTGATCAACGAGGATCTTTAAAAAAAATGTTGGCAGCAGCAGCAAATAAGCCAGCAAATGAAGAAGATATCGTTGAATTTAAAAAAGTAATTTCATCAGAATTAACACCATACGCTTCAGCAATATTACTTGATCCAGAATATGGTCTTCCAGCAGCAAAGGTCCGTAATGCAAGTACTGGATTACTAGTTGCATACGAAAAAACGGGTTATGATGTTACTACCCCAGGTCGCTTACCTGACTTATTACCAGATTGGTCAGTTCGTCGTCTTAAAGAAGAGGGCGCTGACGCTATTAAATTCTTACTTTATTATGATATAGACGAAAATGCTGAGATTAATAATATGAAACATGCATATATGGAGCGTCTTGGTTCAGAATGTGCTGCAGAAGATATGCCATTATTTTTAGAATTGGTTTCTTATGATGCAACTAATGACGATGTTAAAGGTTCAGAGTATGCTAAAGTAAAACCTCATAAAGTTATTGAAATGATGAAAGAATTTTCTAAACCTGAATATAAAGTAGATGTACTTAAAGTAGAAGTGCCAGTCAATATGGATTATGTGGAAGGGTTTAACGACGATAATGAGGTGGTATATTCTAAGACAGAAGCATTAGATATATTTAAAGAACAAAGTGATGCAACCAAATTACCATTTATTTTCTTAAGTGGTGGTGTATCGGCACAATTATTCCAAGATACTTTAGTATTTGCTCATGAAGCAAAATCAACATTTAATGGTGTACTTTGTGGACGTGCAACATGGAGCAAAGGTATCGAACCATTTGCTAAAGATGGTGAAGAAAAAGGTAAAGAATGGATGAACACAGTTGGTAAAAAGAATATTGAAGATTTAAATGTCGTTCTTGAAAGTACTGCTACATCGTGGTTTGATAAGGTATTAAAATAGTAAAATAAAGAGGCTAAACGTCATGTTTAGCCTCTTTATTTTTAATGATTTAGTAATGAAAAAAAGTAGAAGTGAAATAAATTTATTTGCTAGCTTTCTTTGTTCGAATTGCATAAGAATCTAAAAGTATACGGCTCATTACCTGTAATGGTAAACGAGATTTAACTTCAAATTCAGGGAAATATGAAATTTCAGATTTAAATCCGATAAACACGGAATCTGAATATTTAATAAGTGGACTTAATTTGTTGGTTGTTAATACAATAATATCGGCTCCATTTTTATACGTATTTTTAGCACCTTCAAGGAGTTCTGCAGTAGTTCCGTTCAATGAAATAATAATTAAAATATTATTATATGTAATCCTGTGACTAATTTGTTTAATAATATTGGGATCCGTAAAACTGACACAATTTTTATTTAATAATTCAAATTTTGTTAGCATTTCAATTGCAATTAATTCAGAAAAACCCCTTGAGAAAATGTATATTTTTTTTGAACGTTTAATTTTTTGAACTGTTTTTTCTATGGTATTAACGTCAAGCATACGTAGTGTGTTATTAAGTTCATGTTCATTCTTCATAATGACTTGTTGGATATCGTGATCCATATTCTGAATATTCTTATATTTTTTTTCTTTTTCTTTAGTAATTATAGATTGTTTAAAATCCATATAACCGCTGTAGCCTTTTTTTTTGAGCGTTCGTACGACTGTAGCGGTTGATACATGAGCTAAATCGCTAAGGTTGGTTATTGTTAATATCGGAATATCTTCTAGGTTATCTTGAATGACTTGCCAAAGAATCTTTTCGGAGTTACTAAGAGACATTACTGGTCACCTCACCTTGATTGTTTGTTTATTTTCAATTGTAGCATACAAAATCATATATTGAAAACCTTTTCATTTCTGTCAGATGTAGTATTGGTAGGTAGAAGAAAGGGGTAAAAATTATGATATATACATGTACATTGAATCCAGCTATTGATCTTTTTATCCAAACCGATGAAATGAAAAAAAATATTGTTAATAGAACGGAAAATTATGAAATACAAGCGAATGGTAAAGGAGTTAATGTTAGTTTTATTCTAAAAAAGAAAGGCGTAGAAAGTACTGCTATTGGAGTTGGTGGAGGATTTACTAATGCGTATATTGAGTCTGAGTTGGCAAGGTGCAATATAAAAACTGATTTTGTACATATCGATGCTAATACACGAATTAATGTTTTTACAAGAGTAATTCAGCAAGATACGGAGTATAAATTAGTAAATAAAGGTCCACATGTTAGTGATGATGAAATAAATCAGTTCATGGATAAGATTCAAAATTTAGATGAAAAGGATACATTAGTTGTATCTGGTAGTTTATCTGACGGAATCTCTGAAGAAATTTTAATTAGTATCGCAAAGCAGGCGCAGGAAAAAGGATATAAGCTAGTTTTGGATACTAGTTATCAAACCGTACTGGATACATTGAAATATAATCCTTATATTTTAAAACCAAATGATGAAGAATTAATGAGTTGGTTTGGCGTAGAACATAAACTATCTCAACATGAATTGATAACTTATTCAAAAGAATTAATTAAATTGGGTGCACAAAATATTTTATTATCATTGGGTGGCGGTGGTGCAATGTTTATAAATAAAGAGGTTGTGTTATATGGAACTGTCCCTAAAGGAACCGTTGTTAACACGGCT
Source organism: Dellaglioa sp. CoH-55-MRSF-7 (assembly GCF_056782235.1). Next base: position 246,519 of record NZ_JBXAYI010000001.1, on the reverse strand, counting down.
GGGGCCGGCGACACCATGTTGGGAACTTTTTTAGCAGGGGTAGCGATAGGGGACAAAAAAATAGAAGAAGTATTTAGAGAAAGTATAGCAGCCGCGAGTTCAACGGCATTTTCAAAAGGGTTAACAGATTTTTCGAATGTAAAAGAGCTGACTAAGCAGGTAAAAATATCTAATATTAAGGAGGAATTAAGATGACAAAATATAAAATAATTGCAGCTACTGGATGTCCAACAGGAATTGCGCATACATACATGGCGCAAGAGGCCTTAGAACAAGCCGCTAAAAAAAGAGGTATATCAATTAAAGTTGAAACTCATGGTCAAAGTGGTATAGAAAATGCGTTTTCACAACAAGAAATTGATGATGCTGATGGTGTAATAATTGCGTCAGATAAAGATGTAGATATTGATCGATTCGATGGTAAAAAAATGATAAATGTGTCAGTTACGAAAGGTATGAAAGAGGCAGATGTATTAATTGATCAAATATTGACAGATGATAATTTACCTACCTATCATCGAAAAGGAGCAAAAATTTCATCGAATGAAGAAACAGTAAATTTATCTGGCTCATTTTGGCACAAAATGTATGTGTACGTGATGAATGGAGTGTCACATATGTTACCAATAGTAGTTGCTGGGGGAGTGTTAACAGCCGTATCATTTTTTTGGGGAATTAATTCAGCAGACATAAAAAGCCCTCAATATAACGATATAGCACATTTATTGAACACTATTGGCGGATTTGCAATGAATCTTATGGTTCCAATTCTATGTGCCTATATAGCTGAGGCTATTGGTAAAAGACCTGGATTGATAGTTGGATTTGTAACGGGAATGATAGCATATACAAATGGAACGGGATTTTTAGGTGGAATAATTGGTGGATTTTTAGCAGGGTATACGATTTTAATATTACAGTTCTTATTAAAAAAACTACCTAAATCATTAGATGGACTGAAAGCCATTTTTATTTTACCTGTAATTGGAGTATTTTTATCAGGCTCTATTATTTGGTATCTATCAGTTCCAATGGCAACAATTAATGAAGGAATGATGACGTTTTTAAAGGGTTTAGAAAATTCAAGTCCCATTCTATTAGGATTAGTTGTTGGAATTATGTGTGCTTCAGATATGGGTGGGCCAATTAATAAAGCAGCATATTTAACCGGAACAGCTCTTTTAGCACAGGGAAATTATTTCTTTATGGCAGGAGTTTCTGCAGCGTGTATTGCGCCACCATTGGCAACAGGGTTTGCTGTACTGTTCAACAAAAAAGCATACTCAGATAAAGAGCGCAGCGCAGGTTACGTTAACTTTTTATTAGGATCAACTCATATTACAGAAGGTGCAATTCCATTTGCGGCAAAGAATCCGCTACTAAATATTCCTGCATTTATGGTTGGTTCTTCGATTGCTGCGATTTTAACCTATGTAACTAGAATTAGTGTACCGGCTCCACATGGTGGATTTATTGTATTACCGTTAGTGAATAAACCATTACTGTGGGTATTATGGATTATTATTGGATCACTTGTATCTGCTGTCTTACTAGCCGCTATTGCTGGTCGCCAAGCTAAAAAAAATAATAGTTTAGTGATGAATGTAGGTAGTAATACCAACTTTGAACAAGAGCAAGATAATGATATAAAAATGAATGAAAATGAATTCGATAATATATTGAAAAGAAAAAACATTGAATTGAACGTAGCCGTTTCTGATAAAGAAGAACTCTTACATTTTTTAGCAAATTTTGCTAAAAAATTAGGATATACGAATAATGAAAGTTATATTTTAAATAAGTATAAGATTCGTGAGTCTGAGGGAACGACAGGGATGGAAAAAGGCATTGCGATACCTCATGCACAGGATGAATCGATTAATAAATCAGCAATGCTAATTGTTAAATTACGTGAGCCTATTGAATGGGAAACATTTGATAATCAGCCAGTAGATACAGTTATCTCATTTCTAATTCCAGAAAAAGATGATGGAAAGCATTTACAGTATTTATCAAATACATCGAAATTACTTGTCCATGACTCATTTGTGGAAGAATTAAAAAAATCGAATACAGTTGATGATATATACAACCTATTTAAAGAAAATATTAATAAGTAGATAAAATTGAGCTACAAAGCTACGTATATACTAAAAAAGTACAAGTGTTTAATGATAAGCGAAAATTCATTCTAAGTAAACAAGTTCAAATTTTGTTGACTATTAGAATGGATTTTTTTAGTTCGCCTTTTATTTAGCTAGTCCATAGCTAGTATCAATATAAGAATAAACAGTGTCTAAATTATTTTGGCCATTTAATAAAATTGAAACCCAGTGTTTTTTATTCATATGGTACCCTGGAAAAATTTGATTTTTGTCTATTTTATTGATGAGCAGGTCAGGATCCATTCGAATATTAAGTATTTCAACTAATTTCTCGGAATCCAAGCCTATTTTAGTTGCTGGAATTTTCATTAAAGCGGCATACCATTTTTTAGAATCTGATCGACGTAAAACAGCGTCATTTGGAAACTGTTTCCAGAGGAATTCTAGATTGGTCTGATAATGTTCTTGTACATAATTAATGATAGATTGTGAATCAGCAGTTTGGAATACTGGAGTAGTTTCAAAACAACTAGCAACAATTAAATCCAGTTGTTCAATCACTGATTTTCTGATTGAACTGACAAATGATCCTGTTGCAGACTGATTTTTATAAAGTGTATATTCTTCTTTAGTTAGAGCATCAATAATAGTAGTATTAATTTTTTCAGAGGGGGAAATTGAGACGGTTAGTATAAATTGATTATTAAGAATTGAAACTTGATAATTATAGATTTCTTCTGCTGTTTTTGTAAAACCATATGGAATCAATGAATCTACCTTTAGTTTCAAATGACTAAATGAATTATAAGCAAAAAAGTCTGTTAGCATAGTGCATCTCCTTTTATAAATTATATAAACAATTAACAGTAGCATACCTTATATTTCTAATTTTAGACTTTAAAGGACTAATTATATAGTATAAAATAGAAAAATTAATATAGACTATTTTATCTAGGAATAAATTGAGTTAAACTGTACTATTATGATTCATTTAACTAGGAGATTTAATCATGCAAAAGACGTTGATTGCGGCAATTATTGTTATTAATTTTATATTTATCTGTTATTTTATGCGTGATTTAATGAGACATAAATCAGACTTCATGAAAGAACCGGCCAGTTCAGTATGGACACCAATATCGCAGATTGTTATTTTTTTCTTTTCTACTTTTGGAATTTCAGATTTTGCCATATCAACAGCAATATACCAGAAAGCTAATTGGGTTTCTATGAAAAAATTACCAGGTACGTTAAATGCGCAAGATGTTATTCCAATATTTGTCATGTCGCTGGCGTATATTACAAGTATCAATGTTGGTACTAAGACGTTACTAGTCTGTATTATTTGCCAAGTGCTGGGTGCTTATATTGGTCCGAGATTTGTTGTTAGATTACCTGAAAATAGTATTAGATCATTTGTTATCGTTGGATTACTTGTTGCAACCGCGTTAATCATCGCTGGTAAATTAGGCCTAATCACTGCTAGTGGGACCGCTACCGAACTATTTGGCTGGAAATTAGTTGTAACAGGATTTTTATTATTTATTTATGGCGCATTAAATAATATTGGAATAGGCTCATTTTCATTAACAATGGCAACTGTCTATGCGATGGGAATGGATCCGATTGCTGCATTTCCAATTATGATGGGGGGATGTGCATTTTCTTTACCAATAGGAAGTATGCAATTTATAAAACTCAATCAATATTCTAGAAAAATAACCTTATTTTCTGTTTTTGGTATTATAGGTGTTTTAGTTGCGGTACTTTTAGTTAAGAATATTAATACAAGTGTGATTCAATGGATTGTTATTGTAGTATTATTGTATTCTGCATACAGCCTATATATAGGTAATAAAGAAGCTAAACTAATCAGAGATAAAAATAAATAAGCAAGCATATTTTAATTGAAAATGGCTAATCTGATATATACTTATAAAAAGTAAGCATATTAGTGGAGGTAGCAAAAATGAAAAGTATAGAAAAAGAAACAACGGTAAGTGAATTAATGGATAAAATTAAAGATGGAAAGTATATCCTATTTTTTTCTGCAACATGGTGCCCAGATTGTGCTTTTATTAAACCTGAAATGCCTAATATTGAATCAGAATATACTGAATACACATTCTTAGCTGTCGATCGAGATGAAAATATGGACTTAGCTGTTGAGTTAAGTGTCTTCGGTATTCCAAGTTTTATTGCATATGAAAATGGTAAAGAAACAGGACGTTTAGTTAATAAAAATCGTAAAACGAAACAAGAAGTAGAAACATTTATTAATAGTATTCCTGCGTAATTAAAAAGATTAGTTAGTATGAATAATCTGCTTTGAATTAAAAATACCCATCGAGTAAACAAGGTTTTACAGTAACTTGTTTACTCGATGGGTATTTTTAATTATTTATTTTTATCAAACACTAAGTGCGTTTATCAGAGCATCTGCTGAATGTTCAATACTTTCTTTTGTTAACGATTGATCAAAAAGAAGATAACCAAGTACAATACCACCTATAGTTGACCAAATAACCTTAAGAATTTCGAGATTATCCCAACTGACAATTAGTTTTTTTTCTTTTAGTGTATCAATAGTTGAATTGAGTGCCGTCCAGTATGGGGCGGGAATATTTTCTAATAACTGTTTAACAACCGATTTATCATAAAGTAGTTCAGAAATGAAAATTTTAAGAACTTTAGCATTTTCTTGCAAAAAAATAATTCTATTTTTTAACAAAGGACGAATTAATGAATCCAAAGTTAAATTTGAATGATCAATGGACTCGTCTAATAAGTCGTGCATTGCAGAAGGTAAGATGGATTTAATGACAGGGGCAATAATGGCGTTAAGTAAGCCTTGTTTATTGTTATATTTACTAAAAATATTACCTTCAGCCACGCCAGCTTTTTTTGCAATTTCTTTTGTACTTGTATTTGCATAGCCTTTTTCTGAGAATAATTCAATTGCGGCGATTAAAATTTGTTTTTGTTTATCTGTTATATCTCTAAATAAATCCGAGTTGGCATATAATTTTAATTCAGAATTTTTAATAATATTCACCATCCTATTTATAGCCCTATTATGACACAATTGATAGCGATGACAAAAGACAAACTTATTATTTTGATAGTTTATATTTAAAAGTTAGGGTTGACTAAACTTGTGGATAGGTTATAATCGTATTTGTAATTGATTGAGTGCTCACTCAAAAAGAAAAGAGGAATATGATTATGTTTAAAAATAAATTTTTAGGTTTCGCCATTTTAGTTTCGGTATTACTTACATTTATTATGGTGGTGATGCAAATCCCATCTGTAAAATCAGAGCTCAAAGATGTACCTGTTGCCATTGTTAATGAAGATAGTGGTAAGCAAGGTAACAAAATCGTTGAAAATCTAACTAGAAGCAAAAATAAGGCGTTAGATTGGCATATCGTTAAGAGTGATAAGGCACTTAAGAGTGCAATGGATAAACAACATTATTATGCGGCTATTGTAATTCCAAAAGATTTCTCGGCATCAATTGGAAAATTAGCTGATCCAACAACAAAAGATGTTACAAATGTAACTGTTGTAACAAATGAAGCAAAAAATGCTACATTGTCAACGACTTTAGGTTCGACACTATCAACAATAGTTACAAAAATTGGTGGTGGTATTTCAGCCGGAATTTTAACAAATATGGCAAAAGCCAATATGAGTGTCCCCGCTGTGACTGCATTGAAGTTAAATAACCCAATCACTGTAAAAACAACCGTTAGACATTCAACCGCTGGATTAACATCAGCGAATAGTTCGTTCTTCCAACCCGTCTGGATTGCAAGCATGGTTATTAGTTTATTATTATTCTACGCTGGAGATTCAAGAGAATTTAAATCAATGAAACACAAGTTTTCATTTAAATCATCATTCATTATCTCAGCTGTAGCACTTGCAATTTTAACTGGATTTGCAACAGCTACGTATGCGACATGGATTTTAGGATTTGATTTTACACATTTTATAACAATTGCATCGTTCTTATCATTTACAAGTTTTGCTTTTATAATGTTATTCTCAGGGGTATTGACATGGATTGGTTTCCCAGGGGTAATTATATTTGTCCTCTTACTATTTTTCTCAATTCCTTTATTGGCAATGGCACAACCATTAGTACCTCAATTCTACCAAGATTGGGTTCTTCCATGGTTACCAATGCGTTTCTTGTATGATGGTGCTCGCAGCATTCTTTATTATGGAGCATCTTTCTGGAACAGTTCTACAATGGGCCTAACTTATGTCTTAGCAATCGGTAGTGTCTTGTTTTTTGCCGAAGGATTATCACCCAAACATCGTAAAGTTGAAAAAGAAATTAACGATAAAATTAAAGAGATGGAAGTTAAATAGAATTCTTTAAATGAATCTTGAAATAAATTAAAAACCTCAGGGTAATCACCTTTTTAAGTGATTGCCCTGAGGTTTTTAATTTATTAATTATGGTTTTATTTTTGTCCACTTTGAATAAAAAAGTTAGCATGTTTATAGTTATAAATAGTTTGAGAAAGATCAAAAGGTTCACCGCTTACTGTATAAAAAAGTTCATCAATATAGAGTCCAGGCGAATTTTCTGGTAGTTCTAAAAGGGTTGATTCTGTCTTTTTAAGGGTGTCTGTACGTAAATATTTATCGGAGAAACCTATTTTTAATTTTAAAACTTCTTTCAAGTAATTAAAAATAGACTCACTGATTATTTCGCGATTAAGATAAGGAACAAGTTTTTTTCGATAGTAGGATCTCTCAATACAGAGAACTTGATTATCGATGTAACGAATTCTTTTTATTAAATAAACTTCCTCACCCGGAGCACAATTTAATTCCCTGGCTACATCAGCATTGGGTAGTTCAACTTTTAAATCAATCACTTTTGTAGATAATTTACTGTTTTCTAAATCTTTTGTAAAGCCCATGTTCGTCATTAGAGCGATGTAACCGTCTCTTTTTTGACGACGAACAAAAATTCCGCTACCTTGTACTTGATAAATAATACCCTTATCTTCTAAAGTTGTGAGAGCTTTAACGAGTGTCGTCTTACTGACGGCATATTTGGCAATAAGTTCATTTAGACTAGGGAGTTGCGTCCCTTGATTCAAATTTTTATTTTTAATTGCAAGCTCAATTTGATCAGCAATTTCTTGATACTTTAACATTTCATGCCTCCATTAAAATAATGTATCCTTTATTGTATAACATTGTTCCCGCCTTGTACATCTAGATGAAAAGGGTTACAAAAAAAGTGTTGACTTATTGTGCACGTACAATTAAAATATACATATACAAAGATTTGTAAGGGTTTACAATTTTTTTCTATTTATTCGTTTTTATCTGAGGAGGAGAAAAATATGGCAAGTAAGGTTAGAGATTATACAAAATTAGCTACAGATATTTTAGAAGCAATTGGTGGAGAAAAAAATTTAGCAGGAGCAACGCATTGTGCGACACGGTTACGACTAGTGCTACATGAGGTTCCTTCAGATGCTAAAGAAAAAATATCAGCAATGGCAGGCGTTATCACTGTTGTTGAAAGTGGTGGACAATTCCAAGTAGTTATTGGACCACATGTTGCGGATGTTTATGATGCATTCTCAGCAATGATTGATAGTTCAGAAGTAGAGGAAGTAGAAGCACCAAAAACAAGTATAATGAATCGAGTTATTGCAACAATGTCTGCGGTTTTTGCCCCATTCGTTTACATATTGGCCGCGGCAGGTATTATTCAAGGGAGTTTAATTCTAATTACTTTAGCTATGCCAAATTTTCCTAAAAGTGGTACATATCAAGTTTTAAGCTTTATTTCTTGGGCACCATTTACGTTCTTACCAATATTTATTGCCATAACGGCAGCTAAACATTTTAAAACAAACAGTTTAATCGCTGTTGCATGTTGTGCTGCATTAGTTAGTCCCACATGGGCAGAGATGGCTGGAACTATTGCTAGCGGTACAAGTATTAACTTTATGGGTATTCCATTATCTCAAACAGTTTATACATCATCAGTATTGCCACCATTATTTTTAGTTTGGATTCTTTCTTATCTTGAAAGATTCTTGAGTAAAAAGATACCTGACATTATTAAAGAACTTGCTGTTCCATTATTATGTCTATTAATTATGGTTCCTTTAACAATCTTAATTATTGGACCACTTTCATCTCTTGGAGCTGAAGGAATCGCAAAAGGATATAATTATTTAGTTAAAGTTGCACCACCTTTAGCAGGTGTTATTATTGGTGGTTTCTGGCAAGTACTTGTTATTTTTGGTATCCATTGGGGTGTTACGCCAATGGTTATGGCCAATTTCAAAATGAATGGAATGGACTCATTTCAGGCTTTTCAAACAATTGCAGTGGTCGCACAAGTTGGTGCTGTTTTAGGTGTATTTATTAAGTCTAAGAACAGAGAATTAAAAAATATATCTCTTTCAGCATTTATTACAGGATTATTTGGGATTACAGAACCAGCAATTTATGGTGTGACATTAAGATTTAAAAAACCATTTATCTTTGGTTGTATTTCAGGAGCGTTTGGTGCATTAATTACAAGTTTCTTTAATTCATATTATTTTGCTTATGCTGGACTACCAAGTTTATTAACCATTGTAAATGCAATTAGTCCTAAATACCCACACTCATTTATTGGTATGGTTGTTGGATGTATTGTAGCAATTGTGGGTTCAGTTCTACTTGTTCAAATTTTTGGTACGGGTGAAACAGTTAGTGAAGTCGCAACAATGGAAGCACAGTTAGATGATGCACCAGCTAAGGTCGCACCAGTTATGAGTACGCCAGTAATAAATGCACCAGGCGTTGTTAATAGCCCTGTAACAGGGAAAGTAATTGCGTTAACAGAAGTAGAGGATGAAGTATTTTCATCTGGTGCAATGGGCAAAGGTGTTGCTGTAAATCCAACGGATAATAAAATATATGCACCATTTGATGGTCAGGTTGTCATGACTACAGAGACACAACATGCGATTGGATTAAAATCTGTAGATGGTGTAGAAGTTTTAATTCATATTGGAATGGATATCGTTGAATTAAAAGGAAAATATTTTGCAACACAAGTTAAAAATCATGATTATGTAAAAATGGGTGATTTACTTGTTGAATTTGATCAAGAGAAGATAAAAGAATCAGGATTTTCAGTAGTAACACCTGTAATTGTGACTAATTCAGATGATTACGAAGATGTTATTGCGTATACGCAAAATGAAATTCACCATGGAGAACCAATAATGGAATTAATTCCAAAAGGAGAAAAATAAAATGTCTAAATTACCGAAGGATTTTTTGTGGGGTGGCGCTTTGGCTGCTCATCAGTTTGAAGGCGGCTGGAATGTTGATGGAAAAGGGCCAAGTGTTATTGATGTGATGACTGCAGGAGCAAATGGTGTTCCGCGGGAAATTACGGAAACTATTGAAACAGATAAATTTTATCCGAATCATGATGCAATTGATTTTTATCATCATTACAAAGAAGATATTCAATTTTTCTCTGAAATGGGATTGAAGTGCTTACGAACATCAATCGCGTGGTCACGTATTTTCCCAATGGGAGATGAAAGCGAACCAAATGAAGCGGGATTACAATTTTATGATGATGTTTTTGATGAATTATTAAAAAAAGGTATTCAACCAGTGATTACCCTATCGCATTTTGAAATGCCACTCCATTTAGCTAAAGAATATGGTGGTTTTAGAAATCGTAAATTAATTGATTTTTTTGAAAATTTTGCTACGGTTTGCTTTAAACGTTATCAATCTAAAGTAAAATATTGGATGACATTTAATGAAATTAATAATCAAATGGATACAAATAACCCCATCTTTTTGTGGACTAATTCTGGAGTTATTGTGAACGATGGTGAAAATCCCAAAGAAATTATGTATCGAGTTGCACATAACGAACTCTTGGCTAGCGCTAAGGCGGTTATTGCTGGTAAAAAAATTAATTCTGATTTTGAAATAGGATGCATGGTATCACACGTACCAATTTATCCTTATTCATGTGATCCGGAAGATATCATGGCTGCTGAAGAGGCAATGCATCAACGCTTCTTTTTCCCAGATGTTCATGTTCGTGGAGAATACCCACGTTATGCACTAAAAGAGTTTGAACGTCACAATTATGATGTTGGGATTCAAGAAGGCGATATGGAGATATTGAAAAAAGGGACAGTTGATTATCTAGGATTCAGTTACTATATGTCAACAGTTGTTAAAGCAGATGCTGAAGCAGATCATTTAGGTGATGTTGTGAATGGTGGACTACCTAATGGGGTTCCTAATCCGTATATTAAATCTAGTGACTGGGGCTGGGCAATTGATCCCGATGGTTTACGATATACGTTAAATCGATTATATGATCGCTATCAGTTACCGTTATTTATTGTTGAAAATGGTTTTGGCGCGATTGACAAGCTTGAAGATAATCATGAAATTCATGATCCTGAACGTGTAAGTTATCTAAAAGAACATATTGAAGCAATCGAAAAAGCAGTTGATTATGATGGTGTTGAAGTCTTAGGATATACACCATGGGGTGTTATTGATTTAGTATCATTTACAACTGGTGAGATGAAAAAGCGTTATGGTATGATTTATGTTGATCGTGATAATGAGGGCAATGGATCGATGAAACGTTATAAAAAAGACTCATTTACTTGGTATAAAAATGTAATTGAAACAAATGGAGAAAGTCTTTAAAAGTTATTATAGAAAGAAAAAGCATCTCATTTATTAATAAATGAGATGCTTTTTGATTAATAAAAAAACAAATGACAACCGGTTGACATAAAAATATAAACAGGTTATACTTTGGTTATTCTTTCAGAAAGCGCTTTCTAAAAGTTGAGTTTATAGGTACAGGCAATTGCTATTTTTTAGTGAAATGGGACATTTATTAAACAAATAGAATGGGGTAAATAGAATGGAAAACAAAGTAAACGTAGATACAAATCAAGTTGAAGAAATTCCTCTTTTTCGAAAACTAAGTTATTCACTTACAGATTTTGGCGGAAATATTCTATTTGTAAGTATTAGTACGTACTTGTTATATTTTTATACAGATGTTTTTGGAATTGGGATTGGTGTAGCTGGAACTATCTTGCTCGTCACACGATGCGTTGATATGTTTGATGCACCAATATGGGGCTTTTTAATTGATCATACACATACAAAATGGGGACAAAGTCGGCCGTATTTCTTGTGGTTATGTGTACCATTTGCATTCTTTACATGGTTAACATTTACTACACCGAATTTATCGGGATCGTCCAAAGTTATCTATGCATCAGTTGTTTACGTCATTGCAGGAATTATATATACCGGAATTAGTACCCCTATGACGTCGATTTTACCTAACTTAACAAATGATTCAGACCAAAGAACGGTTTTGAATTCATATCGAATGGTTGGAGGAAATGTTGGTCTATTGGTTGCTAATGGTGTTGTTTTACCATTAGTTCAAATATTAGGGCAAGGAAATGATCGTAAAGGATTCTCATATGCAATGATTATTTTAGGGATTATCTCCATTATTGCCTTTTTAATTGCCTTTTTAAATTTACGAGAAATTAATACAACGATTACGAAATCAATATCATTAAAACAGAGTGTTAAAGCAACAAAAAGTAATTGGCCTTGGATTTTATTGGTTATTTCCAACTTATTCTATTGGATTGGAACAACTGTTAGAAGTTCAGGCATGATTTATTATTTTCAATATAATATCCATGCAAAATCATTAGTCGCAGTTGCTGGTTCTTTATCTGTTGTTGCTGTTATAGGGATGATATCAATTCCATTACTTGTTAAACGTACAAATAAAAGAACGGTTCTAATTGGAGCACTATTGATGGGAGCAATCTGTAACATGTTGCTTCAAGCAGTTGGTAGTAATCAAGTTTGGGTTGTTATCTTATATTGCCTAGGATCAATTGGAACGGGTGTTGCAGCTGCAATGCCATTCCTAATGTTGGCTGATGCGGTTGATTTTGGTCAATGGAAAACAGGAATCAGAGCCAGTGGCTTTTTAACAGCTATTGGAAGTGCATTCTGTGTTAAAGCAGGTAGTGGGATTGGCGGATTTATTCCATCACAAGTAATGCAATTCTTTGGATATATACCCAATCACACTCAAACGAGTCAATCTTTATTAGGCATTAACTTAAGTTTTATCTGGATTCCAGCCATGCTGTTCATACTTGCTGCAGTTCCAATGTTTTTCTATGGTAAATTTGAACGAAATGAAGATAAAGTTAGATTAGAATTAGCTAAAAAAGAAGCAGCTTAAAAAGTTAATGGTGGGGATAATGGTTTTGCTTATTTTATGGTAAACTAAGAGTACTAAAAGTTAAGCGGTAACAATTTAACTAAAATTAGACGACTTAGGAGCAAATAAAATGCAAAATCCAAAACTTGATGATGTCGCTGAATTGGCAGGCGTTTCTAAAACGACTGTATCTAGGGTGTTGAACAATAGAGGTTATCTTAGCGAAAAGACAGTTAAAAAGGTTCGTGATGCTGTGAAAGAGTTACATTATCAGCCTAATGATGTTGCAAGACAATTATTTAATAAAGAAACAAAACTAATAGGGCTTATTTTCCCAACCATTGCGAATCCTTTTTTTGGACAATTAGCTTACCATTTAGAAACGAAACTTTTTAATAGAGGTTATAAGGTTCTTATCGGTAACTCAAAAAATGATTCAGAAAAAGAAGTGACTTATTTACGTAAACTAATGGCAAATCAAGTTGATGGGCTAATTGTTGGAGCACATAATGAAGGAATTGAAGAATATCATAATACAAATTTACCAATTGTCGCAATTGATAGAATTATGAATGGTGATATTCCGGTCGTTTCTTCTGATAATTATAGTGGCGGTAAAATGGCAACAGAATTGCTATTAGAACATGGGGCAACCTCAATTGTACATACAAATGGACCTTATGATTTAGAAACGCCTGCTCGAGATAGACGTAGGGCATACGAGAAAATTATGAGTGAACATGGGTTGCCAGCCGTAACGTATACAATTGATTTTAATTGGACAGAAACAGAAAAAACAAAAGTTATTAAAAGAATTTTTGAGGATCTTAAACGAGTGGATGGTATTTTTGCTTCGAATGATACAGACGCTAGTTTGATCATAAAAATAGCTAGAGAATATGGCAAACGAGTACCTGAAGATTTACTTGTTATTGGCTATGATGGGACAGATGTTGTTCGATTATTTAAACCAGAACTAACAACAATTATTCAACCAATTGAACAGATGGCTGATGCAGCTATTGATATTTTAATGAAGAAAATAGAAGGTAAAGAGACACCTATGCAAGTAGTACTACCGGTACAATTATATAAAGGAGAAACGGCATAGTAGGTGCGTTTTTATTTTAAGATAATGACAACCGGTTAACATATAGAACGAGGAGAAGACAATTTTGAAAAATGAAACGATTAATTATCCAGAGGTAACTGATGAAAGATATCGATTAAAGTATCATATTACGGCACCAGCAGGTTGGATGAATGATCCAAATGGGTTTTGCTTTTTTAAAGGGTACTATCACATCTTTTATCAACATCATCCAAATTCAACACAGTGGGGACCAATGCATTGGGGTCATTCAAGAAGTAAAGATTTAGTTAATTGGGAAAGCTTACCAATTGCTTTGGTTCCTGGTGATCAAGAAGATCAGGATGGCTGTTTTTCAGGTAGCGCAATTGTGAAGGATGAGCGTCTCTATTTAATTTATACAGGACATAATTTGAAAGACAAAAATGATCCGGATAGTTATTGGCAGAATCAAAACCTAGCCGTTAGTGATGATGGCATAACTTTTGAAAAATTTGCTGGTAATCCAGTGATTTCAATGCCTCCTGTAGATAATGATGCTGATTTTAGAGATCCAAAAATTTGGTTTGAAAATGGAAAATATAATATTGTAATCGGAAGCAAAAATAAGGATGGCTTGGGTCGAGTTCTTATGTATAACTCAGATGATTTAGAACATTGGGACTACTTAGGACCTATTGCAACTGCTAAATCAGTTGATTCTGAAGGATTCGTTTGGGAATGTCCTGACCTTTTCGAAATTGACGGACAAGACGTTTTAGTAATGTCACCACAAGGAATTAAAGCTGATAAATTAAAATATAGAAATTTCTTCCAAACAGGATATCTGACTGGAAAATTTGATGAAGAGACACATTCATTACATCATGGTGAGTTCACTGAATTAGATTATGGACATGATTTCTATGCAACACAATCAATGGTTACGCCTGACGGTAGAAGGATCATATTTGCATGGATGGACATGTGGGAGAGCCCCATGCCAGAACAGGAAGATGGTTGGGCAGGCGCACTAACATTTCCAAGAGAATTAAATATGAAAAATGGTAAATTATTGATGACACCAGTTGAAGAAATTAAAAAATTGCGCGAAAAAGTATTATTAGATGTCACTAAACCTAAGGATACAACCACTATTTTTGAAGCCCCTACAAAGAGTTTTGAGTATTTAGCGAACTTTAATGGGCAAGAAAATGTCAGCGTTAAAATTAAAAATAGCGATAATAAATTATTAATAAAAGTTAGCTATCAAGCTGCAACAGGTAAGGTAACATTACAAAAGTATAATGACGATTTACTTCGAGAAACTAATGTGAGCGTTGCCAATGAATTGGATGTTCATTTATTAATGGACAACAGTTCAGCAGAATTATTTGTGAATAATGGAGAAGCATGTTTCTCTGAAAGGGTTTATGATGAAAAGGAACTTATAGTTGAAACAAGTAGCGATTCAACTAATTATGATATTAAAATATATGAACTTGGAGGAACAATGTAATGTTATTAGGAAGTATTGAAGCAGGTGGCACTAAATTTGTATGCGCGGTAGGTAACGAAGATTATCAAGTAAAGGATCAAATTCAAATTCCCACGACTACACCTGTTGAAACATTAACGGCAGTCGTAGACTATTTTAAGCAATTTGAAATAGCTGCACTTAGTGTTGCCTCATTTGGACCAATTGAAATCAGAAAAACGTCACCTAAATATGGATTTATCACGAAAACACCAAAACCGGGTTGGGGTGATACGGATTTCTTGGGATTTCTTAAGGGCAAACTGGATATTCCAACATTTTGGACAACGGATGTAAATGGTTCAGCTTACGGTGAATATACAATGTCGACATTGTTTAATGAGAAAATTAATTCACTTGTTTATTACACAATTGGAACTGGTGTGGGCGCTGGAGCAGTAATTGATGGCCACTTAGTTGGCGGTATTGGCCATCCTGAAATGGGCCATGTCTTAGTTAAGAGACATCCTGATGATCTTGATTTTAAAGGTGTCTGTCCATTTCATGGTGATTGTTTAGAGGGCTTAGTTGCTGGACCAACATTTGAAGCACGGACTGGTAAAAAAGGTAAAGATGTCCCATTAACAGACAAAACTTGGGATATTATGGCCTACTATATTGCTCAGGCTGCCGTTCAAACAACGTTAAGTTTACGTCCTAATAAAATTATTTTTGGGGGCGGCGTTACAAATGATGTTTTATTGGAAAAAGTGCGACATGAATTCAAAGAAATTTTAAATGATTATGTTGACGTTCCTCCATTAGATCAATATATTACAGCACCACAAGTTGCTAATAATGGATCAGCCAATGTTGGAAACTTCGCTTTAGCTGAAAAAATGTTATCTGAATGATAGGGTTATTTAACAAAATTGGAGGGTAAAATAATGACAAACAAAAATTATTATGATGTAACAAAATGGCCTATTGGTAACCCGTACGAAGATATTGGGGAAGTTATTAATAGTATTATTACTGATATTAAAAGTCATCAAACTGATAGTAATAGCAATGATGGTGGAAAACCAGGGGCAGTTATTTATCTACCACCAGCTGATTATCACTTGCGTACACAAGTCTTAATAGATATTAGTTTTCTTAAAATTCAAGGATCTGGGCATGGATTTACGTCATCAAGCATTCGGTTTAACGTACCACAAAACGAATGGTCAAATTTACATGAATTATGGCCTGGTGGTAGTCGTGTTCTTGTTGACCTCGATCCTAAAACAACGGATGAAGAATCTGAAGGTGCAGCTTTCTATGTTGCAAGAGAAGGAAATCCGCGTATTAGTTCAGTCGAATTTTCGAACTTTAATATTGATGGGTTACACTTTATTGATGATGGCACAGGCGAAAAAAATCCAGAAAATACGTATGTGAATGGTAAGACTGGAATTTATGTTGCAAGTGCACAAGATTCATTCCGTATTACAGAAATGGGTTTTGTTTACTTAGAACATGGTGTAACCATTTATAACGCAGATGCATTAACAATCCACGATAATTTTATTGCTGAATGTGGTAATTGTATTGAACTACGTGGATGGGGACAAGCTTCGAAAGTAACTGAAAATTTAATGGGCGCTGGATTTAATGGCTATACCATTTTTGCGGAAAACTTCGGAGGACTGCTAATTACGACTAATAATATTTTCCCAAGAGGTGCAAGTAGCATTTCATTATCTGGCGTGACGAAATCGTCTGTTACAAATAATCGCATTCATGCATTTTATCCCGGAATGGTTATTTTAGATGATAATTGCTCAGAGATATTGGTTTCTTCAAACCATATGCTGCATGATCAAGAACCGTGGGCGCCTATGCAACATCGAGATAATGGATTAGACGATTTATATGGGCTGTTATCAATTAGCGGTAATGATAATTCCGTCATTGGAAATCATTTTTCAGAAACGGTTGATCAAAACACGCTTAAACCAGTTGGTGCAACACCGGTCATTATCCGACTTGCTGCCGGACATGGTAATTATATTGCAAATAATAATGTTGTGGCTACAGAAATTCAATCAGGTAGTGGCGATTCAGCATTTTCTGCACAAGTAGATGCGTTACTAGCAACCGAAGAATTAAAAAAAGTCACAGTAACAACTGTTTTGGTTGAAAAGAAGTCAACGCAAAATACAATTTTAGATTCTGGAAGCAATGAACAAGTTATTTTGGATAAAAATGTGAATGCTTTTAGAGCAACACCAACCGTCCCAAAAAAACAGTAATTTTAAATAAATGATTTAATTTGTGCCACTTTGATAAAATAGGACTATAATGAAAGTTGAAGTTAGAACTTAATATAACTGTCCAAATCAAAAGAGGCGATAGCAATGGCAAAGTTGAGTAAAGAACAACGCAAAGCAATGGCTCAAAAAGCAATGGACGAACGTGCTAAACATCCACAAGCTGAAAAAAAACAATCAGGTTTTAAATTTATTGAAGATGAATCAACTAAGTTAGGTGCAGAAAAAAACTAATTATAAAAGTTCAAAGATTAATTCTAAGTATTCTTGGAATTAATCTTTTTTTAGTTAACTAAAAATATTAAATTGGGTGTAAGTCATGTACAATTTGAATGATAGATAATTTAATGAGGAGTGATAATCGATGTTAATTAAACAAGTACATATTGAAAATAAAGAAGAATTACAAGATATTCGAGTAGAAAATGGCATGTTTACTGAGATTGGGGTAAATTTACAACAAAATGCTGATGAAAAAGTCATTGATGCAACCGATAAATTGATGTTACCGCCATTTGTTGATCCACATGTTCATTTGGATTCAACGCTCACAGCAGGTGATCCGGAATGGAACGAATCTGGGACTTTATTTGATGGCATTCGGATTTGGTCTGAACGTAAAAAGACGTTAACCCATGAAGATGTTAAAGAACGTGCTGTTACAGCATTAAAAATGCAGGCAGCCCATGGTGTTCAGTTTGTTCGTTCACATGTTGATGTGACTGATCCTGATTTAGTGGCTTTGAAAGCTTTAATTGAGGTCCGCGAAGAAGTTAAACCTTGGATGGAATTACAATTAGTTGCTTTCCCACAAGAAGGTATTTTATCATTTCCAAATGGGAAGGAATTAATGACAAAAGCTGCTGAATTAGGAGTGGATGCAATTGGTGCAATTCCCCATTTTGAATTTAATAGAGAATATGCAGTTGAATCACTCCATTTCGCTTTTGAATTGGCTCAGAAATATAATTTATTATTTGATGCACATACGGATGAAATCGATGATCCTAGTTCTCGTAGCTTGGAAACCGTTGCGACATTAGCTTTAGAAACAGGGATGAAAGATAAGGTTACAGCATCACATACAACAGCGATGGGTTCATATGATGATGCTTATTTGTACAAATTAATGCGTTTATTGAAGATGTCAGAAATGAACTTTATTGCTAATCCACTTGTAAATATGTTCTTAGGTGGACGTTTTGACACATATCCAAAGCGTCGTGGGTTAACACGCGTCAAAGAATTGGATGAGAATGGGTTGAACGTTGCATTTGGTGAAGATGACATCAAAGATCCATGGTATCCAATGGGAGATGGCAACATGTTAGACGCCTTGCACATGGGATTACATGCGACTCAGATTATGGGTTATAGTCAAATTATGAATGCTTACCGATTTGTGACGACTAATGGCGCTAAATCTATGCATGTTATGGATCATTATGGAATTGAAGTTGGAAAACCAGCTAATTTCGTCATTATGGATAGTGATAATTTTTATGATGCGTTGAATACACGTGCTGCCGTTATGTTATCAGTCCATAATGGTGATGTGATTAGTGAAACCAAGCCAGCAGAAACCCAGTTATATATCTAGTAAGTAATCGTTTTGGTAGCGCCTTCTTGATTTGAATGCTAGAATCAAGGCATGACTTGAAAAGGGGTAATAAAATGAAAATGATTAATTTAGGCGATAGCGAACTTCAAGTATCATCTGTCGGTTTGGGATGCATGCGCATGCCAGAATTGTCGACTGGGCAAGCTGCAGAAATGATTCAAACATCAGTTGATCATGGCATTAATTTCTTTGATCACGCAGATATTTATGGTGCAGGAAAAGCTGAAGAAGTGTTTGCGGCAGGATTTACTGAAACTGGGTTATCACGTGAAGACATTATTCTTCAATCAAAATGTGGTATCGTTCCAGGTGTAGAGTATAATTTTACTGCTGAACACATTGAAAAAAGTGTTGACGGTATTTTAAAACGATTAAATACGGAATATATTGATAGCTTATTGTTACACAGACCTGATACGTTAATGGAACCTGAAGCTATTGCTCGTGTATTTGAAAAACTACAAAAATCTGGAAAAGTACGTCATTTTGGTGTTAGTAATTTCTATCCTGGGCAAGTTGATTTATTACAACAAGCTTTGGATATGAAACTATTAGTTAACCAACTCCAATTCGGTGTCATGCACACTGGAATGATTGATTTGGGAACAAATGTGAATATGGTTAATGATGCTGGAATTAATCGTGATGGCGGTATTTTAGAATATTCGCGTCTTAAAAAAATGACGATTCAAGCATGGTCACCATTCCAATACGGATTCTTTGAAGGTACATTCTTAGATAATCCAAAATTTGCTGAATTAAATGAAGTTTTAAACCGTTTAGCTAAAGAAAAAGAAACAACTAATACTGGAATCGCAACAGCATTTATTCTACGTCACCCAGCTAAAATGCAGGTGATTGCTGGAACAATGAACGCAAAAAGAATTGTTGAAATTGCGAATGCTTCAGAACTTGAGCTAACACATGAAGAATGGTACGAAATTTATCGTGCAGCAGGAAATAAATTACCATAAATGAAAAAATTAAAGTAACTAACTAATTACTATTTTAGTTGGTTACTTTTTATATTAAGCGTATGAAAATTTCGTAGTTAACATACTGGGTATGGTAAAATTAGAATTAATAGGTGGTGGATTTGATTTGGAAAACAAATATGAGCATGTTTATCGTGAAATTAAAGCGAAAATTGTCGCGGGTGAATATGAAGTAAACGATAAATTAATGACTGAATCACAGTTAATGTCGATTTACGAATCTAGTCGTTATGCGGTTCGTAAAGCAATTGGTGATTTAGAGAATGCAGGGTATGTCTACCGAATACAAGGTGGCGGTATCTTCGTTAATGATTGGCATACTGTAAAAAAAGTGACACAAAATAATAAAATAATTGGTGTCATGACGACACATATTGCTGATTATATTTTTCCAAATATTATCACTGGAATAGATCGTATTATTTCTGAAGAGGGATATACAATCATGCTAAGTAATACGCTTGATAATGCTGAAAAAGAACGATATAGCCTTTTAAGAATGCTTGAAATGAATTTATCTGGACTAATCGTAGAACCAACACAAAGCGCATTAATAAATAAAAATAAGGATTTATACGAAAAGATAGTGGCGCAAAAAATACCAGTCCTTTTTATTAATGCACATTATGAAAACTTGGAAATTCCATACTTAGAGTTAAATGATTTTAATGGTAGTGAGGTTGCTACAGAGCATTTGATAAATGAAGGACATGGAAAAATACTTGGTATTTTTAAAGTGGATGATAAACAAGGTCAGTTAAGAATGAATGGATTCGTGCAAGCTTATATGGAACATTCAGCTATTTCATACCAAAGTGAGATATTGATGTACCAATCTGCTGATTCAATGCAAAATATCTATAAAAAAATTGAAAAGATTCTGCATAGATCGGATCATCCAACCGCGATTGTTTGTTACAATGACCAGCTTGCCATTAAATTAATAGATATTGTTAAGTCGATGGGAATGAAAATTCCTGAAGATATCTCAATTGTTGGTTTTGATGATTATCAATTATCAAAATATATGTCACCTAAATTAACAACAATTAGACATCCAAAGGAAAAAATGGGCCGAGAAGCTGCGACGATGTTATTAAAAATGATTAATTCTAAAACAATGTCGGCGAAATCTGTCGTATATGATGCAAAGCTAATCATTCGAGAAAGCGTTAAAAATAGGAATTAAAGCATGATAAGTATTACTCAAATTTGAGTAATACTTATTTTTTTGAAATTCATTCGAACAAATAAAAATAACTATTGATTTGTTCGAATGAATGTGAGAAAATGACCTTGTTGATAAATGCAAACGTTTTCAGAAAACGGTTGCTGTAGGTTTTTCGGTTGGTCGTACCAATCGGACAATAAAATTTGGAGGTGTCATATGCAAAAAGAAAAGAAAATATCTAGTAAGTTTATTTACTTTTTTGGGTCATTCGGAGGAATTTTGTTCGGATACGATATCGGGGTTATGACGGGGGCTTTACCATTCTTGCAAAAAGATTGGGCTCTTCAAAATAGTGCCGGAACCGTTGGTTGGATTACTTCAGGAGTTATGTTCGGTGCCATCTTTGGTGGCGCGTTAGCCGGTAAGCTTTCAGATAAGCTAGGTCGACGTAAAATGATTTTGATGTCAGCTATTATTTTCGTTATTGGTTCATTACTCGCATCATTCTCACCAAATAATGGCCAAATGTATTTAATTATTGTTCGTATTTTCCTTGGACTAGCAGTTGGTGCTTCATCAGCATTAGTACCAGCATACATGTCAGAAATGTCTCCGGCTAAATTACGAGGACGACTATCAGGAATTAATCAAACAATGATTGTTTCCGGAATGTTACTTTCATATATTATGGATTTTCTATTAAAAGATTTACCTGAAGCATGGGCATGGCGCGTTATGCTTGGCTTAGCAGCAGTACCAGCTGTTGTTTTATACTTTGGGGTTTCACGTTTACCAGAATCACCTCGTTTCTTAGTTAAAACAAATAAAGTTGATGAAGCTCGCCAAGTATTAACTTGGATTCGTCCAGCTAATGAAGTTGAACAAGAATTAGCTGATATTCAAACTACTGCGGGTGAAGAAAATCATATTGAAAAAACATCAATGGTTCAATTATTCACAGGTAAATATCGTTACTTAGTTATGGCCGGTGTTGGTGTTGCTGCATTCCAACAATTCCAAGGGGCTAACGCAATCTTCTATTACATTCCTTTAATTGTTGAAAAAGCAACTGGGAATGAAGCAAGTTCAGCACTAATGTGGCCAATTATTCAAGGGATTATCCTTGTCTTAGGTTCACTCTTATTCTTAGTTATTGCAGATAAATTTAAACGTAGAACACTTTTAATTCTTGGCGGTTTAGTAATGGGACTATCATTTATCTTACCTACAATCATTAACATGGTTGTACCAAATACGAGTCCTATGATGATTGTTGTTTTCTTATGTATCTACGTTGCATTCTACTCATTTACATGGGCTCCACTTACATGGGTATTAGTTGGTGAATTATTCCCATTAGCTGTTCGTGGAAGTGCTTCAGGAATTGCATCTTCAGCTAACTGGATTGGATCATTCTTAGTAGGACTATTATTCCCTATTATGACAGCTTCAATGCCACAAGATGCTGTGTTCGCAATCTTCGGAATCATTTGTTTATTAGGTGTTCTATTCATTCGTTTCTTCGTTCCAGAAACACGTGGTCGCTCATTAGAAGAAATTGAAAAAGAAGGTACAAGAAATTAAGTAACCTATACGTTAGGAGTGTAATTGATATGGATTTAGTAAAAACATCTCAAGCAATAAAAAATGGTCAAGTTTCACTTGGAATTGAATTAGGCTCAACACGTATCAAAGCAGTTTTAGTTACGGACGATTTTAAGACAATTGCAACAGGGAGCTTCAATTGGGAAAACCAATTGGAGGATGGTCTTTGGACTTATTCTCTTGAACAAGTTTGGACGGGGATTCAAGCTAGTTATAGACAAATGGCTGCAAATGTTCAAAGCAAATACCATGAATCATTAACAAAAATAGATTCAATTGGTATCAGTGCTATGATGCATGGTTACCTTGTCTTTTCGAAATCTGATGATTTATTAGTTCCCTTTAGAACATGGAGAAATAATAATACAGAACAATCAGCTGATGAATTAACAGAGTTGTTAAACTTCAATATTCCACAACGTTGGAGTATTGCACATCTTTATCAAGCTGTTTTAAATAATGAAGCCCATGTAAATGACATTGGTCATTTAGAAACATTAGCTAGTTATGTTCATTATATGTTATCTGGTAAAAAAGTTATCGGAATTGGGGATGCCTCTGGTATTTTCCCAATTGATGAAAAAACAGGCACATACTCAGCTGATTTATTAGATAAATTCAGTGGTATTGAAAAAGTTTCTGCTTATGATTGGGATATTAAAGACATCCTACCTACTGTTTTGAGAGCTGGTGAAAATGCTGGATCATTAACAGATACAGGAGCTAAATTACTTGATGTTAGTGGCAAACTTGAAAGTGGTAGCTTGATGGCACCACCTGAAGGTGACGCAGGTACAGGGATGGTTGGGACCAACAGTGTACGTAAGAGAACAGGTAATATCTCAGTTGGAACCTCTGCTTTTTCTATGACTGTTTTAGATCAGCCTATGAAAAAAGTGTACAAAGATATTGATATTGTAACAACACCAAGTGGTGCGCCAGTTGCAATGGTTCATGTTAATAATAGTTCGTCAGATATTAATGCATGGGCTTCAATCTTTGGCGAGTTCGCAGCAAAACTAGGTGTTCATTTAACACCAGATCAGTTGTATGAACGATTATTCTTAGAATCAACTCATGCTGATGCCGATGCAGGTGGATTAATGAATTATAGTTACTTATCAGGTGAAAATATTACACATATGCCTGAAGGTCGTCCATTATTTGTTCGAACACCTAACAGTAACTTTACATTACCTAACTTCATCAAGACGCAATTATATGCGGCATTTGCACCACTTAAGATTGGAATGGATATTTTAAGTCAAGAAGAACATATCCAAACTGATGTAATGATTGCTCAAGGTGGTATTTTAAAAACAGCTGTAATCGGACAACAAGTATTAGCTAATACGTTGAATATTCCAATTACGGTTATGAATACTGCTGGTGAGGGTGGACCTTGGGGAATGGCTGTCTTAGCAATATTTGCTAAGAAAAATAATAACGGTCAAAGCTTAGAAGACTTCTTAGATCATGAAGTTTTTGTAGACCCAGAAAGTATGACGTTAAGCCCAGAACCTGAAGGTGTAGAAGGTTACAATACATTTATAGCTAGATACGAAGCTGGCTTGTCTATTGAGTCAGAGGCAATAAAAAAAATTAAGGAAGAAAAGAGGAACTAGTATATATGTTAGAAAAGCTAAAACAAGAAGTGTACGATGCTAACATGCTGTTACCTAAGTACAACTTAATTACCTTTACATGGGGTAACGTGAGTGGAATCGATCGTGAAAAAGGGTTATTCGTCATCAAACCATCTGGTGTTGATTACGATGATTTAAAACCTGAAGATATGGTTGTTGTTGATTTAGACGGTAAGAAAATTGAGGGTGATATGAATCCCTCAAGCGATACAGAAACGCATCGCATTCTATACAATAACTTCCCTAATATTAAAGGTGTCGTTCATACTCACTCACCTTGGGCTGTTTCATTCGCACAAGCAGGCTTGGATATTCCAGCAGCCGGTACAACACATGCAGATACCTTTTATGGCTCAGTTCCAGCAAGCCGTATCATGAATGAAGCTGAAGTTGTCACAGAATATGAAAAACAAACAGGTGACGTGATTGTCGAAACGTTCAAAAAACGTGGACTCGATCCTGATCAAATTCCAGCTGTTTTGGTTAATGATCATGGTCCATTTACATGGGGTACATCTGCTTTAGATGCTGTGCATAATGCTGTTGTCTTAGAAGAAGTTGCAAAGATGACTTATCATACATTGCAATTGAATCCACATGCAATTGACATGCCACAATACTTATTGGATAAGCATTTCCTAAGAAAACATGGTAAAAATGCATATTATGGTCAAATTAAACACTAAAACACGTTTTTAAAAATAATAAACTATTAGGAGGAATTATATTATGTTAAAAGTTAGTGAAAAAGAATTTTGGTTCGTTGTCGGTAGTCAAGGTTTATACGGTCAAGATGTTTTAGACGTTGTTCAAGGTGATGCAGAAAAAATTATTGATAATTTAAATGCTAGTGGTTCACTACCATACAAAATTGTCTTTAAAGAAGTTGCAACAACTGCTGAAGTTATTACTAACATCATGAAAGAAGCTAACTTTGAAGACAAAGTTGCTGGTGTGATTACTTGGATGCATACTTTCTCACCTGCTAAAAACTGGATTCGTGGAACAAAATTATTACAAAAACCATTGCTACATTTAGCAACACAATTTGGTGAAAATATTCCTTGGTCAACAATTGATATGGATTACATGAACACAAACCAAAGTGCTCATGGAGACCGTGAATACGGCTTTATCAATGCTCGTCTTCAAAAACATAATAAAGTTGTTGTTGGTTACTGGAAAGATGAAGCAGTTCAATCACAAATTGCTGACTGGATGGATGTTGCTGTTGCTTACGGTGAAAGTTTCAACATTAAAGTTGCTCGTTTTGGCGATAACATGCGTAATGTTGCCGTTACAGATGGTGATAAAGTTGAAGCACAAATCAAATTTGGTTGGACTGTAGATTACTTTGGTATTGGTGATTTAGTTGCTGAAATGAAAGAAGTAACTGACGCTGAAATTAATGCAACATATAAAGAATGTGAAAGTATGTACGATATGGTTGTTGGCGACAACGATCCTGCCTTCTACGAAGACCATGTTAAAGAACAAATTAGAATTGAAATTGCTTTACGTAAATTTATGGAACGTGGTGGCTACAATGCATTCACATCTAACTTCGAAGATCTTTGGGGCATGAAACAATTACCAGGTATGGCTGTTCAACGTTTAAACGCTGAAGGTTATGGTTTCGCTGGTGAAGGTGACTGGAAGACTGCTGCAATCGACCGTTTGATGAAGGTTCTTGCACATAATAAAGCTACTGGATTTATGGAAGATTACACGTATGATTTACGTGCGGGTCATGAAGTAACTCTTGGTTCACATATGTTAGAAGTTGATCCTACATTAGCTTCAACAAAACCACGCGTGGAAGTACATCCATTAGGTATTGGTGACCGCGAAGATCCAGCTCGTTTGATCTTTGATGGTTCAAATGGTAAAGGTGTCGTTGTTTCAATGTCTGACTTTGGTACTGAATACAAATTATTAATTAACTCTGTTGAAGGTCAAAAACCAGAAGTTGAAGCTCCTAACTTGCCAGTAGCTCGTCAATTATGGATTCCAGAACCAAGTTTTAAAGAAGGCGTTCATTCATGGATTGAAAATGGTGGTGGTCATCATACTGTTCTTTCAATGAACGTGAAGGAACAACAAGTTGTTGATCTTGCTAAGATGTTTGATCTTGAATATGTTGAAATTAAAAAATAATTAATATTTTAAAGGATATCGCTGTTAAAGCGATATCCTTTTTTTGTGTAAGAAGAGTAATCAAATATGATTTATATCAAATAAAATCGGTGCTTACGAAAATAAAGATTCGTAAGCACCGATTTAGATTTCTAATGATAATAATTGAGAATTTTATCTGCATCTGAAAAAATAATCTCAGACTTTCGTGTTATAGATTTCCATCCACAATTTGTTCTAAAGTTGTTTTTGAAGGGATAAAGAATAAATTACCGGTTTCAGCGGTACTGAAATCTAATAATCGATCACTTTTACTTTCGAACATATTAATGAGCATTCGATTAGTTACTGCAAAATGACGTGCGTAACCAATGAAGTATGTCCCTGTAATGTCTTTCCCAGGTTCTGAGAAGGGAACGTTCATACGGACAATTTTATGCTCAATGCCATCTTTCATATCTTGTGAAGCAACGTTATGAGAATTTGGTAATTTTTCTTCGTCAGTTAATTCTAAATCAGAATCTTTCTTCCGACCAATTGCTTTTTCTTGGTCTTCAGTCTTTAAGGCATTCCAAGCGGCCATATTATGGATATACTTTTGAGCAAAAGCATAAGAACCGTTTGTAAAATCAGGATCTTCGCCCCCAATAACGGCGTAATCGAGTGCTTCATTAACATCTGGGTTTTCAGTACCATCAATGAAACCAATAACGGCGCGGCCTTCAAAATAACGGAAGCCGTGTGTTTCATCTTCTACAGTTGTGACATCCTTAATGAAAAGCATAAATTGCGCCATAACTTCATAGACAACAGCACTTTCACCAGCGCGAACATGAAAGAATAAATCGCCAGGAGTTGAAATGGCAGTGTATTTAGGCCCAACAATTTCTTTAAAATGGGTAAGTTCAACAGGTTTGATAGCATCAGGGAAAAGATAATCCCAAGCATCAGAGCCAAAACCAAAGGCAACTTTTAAGTTAGCTTTTGGATAACGAACGTTCATACTACGGATGATGGCCGGAATACGGTCAGATAGCTCTTGAACTGCTTCTAATTCAACTTTTTGATCTTTGTGATTTAAGTTTAGAATGGTGAAATTAACAGCTTCACCTAAATCTTTATAAACATCTTGTGTTAACTTTTCGTTTACTGACATAATAAATGCTCCTTAGACTTTTAATTTCCTTTAACGATTATAACCATTTTACCTGCATTATGTGGTGAATTTAATTGTTTATGGGTTTCAATAATATCGGTTAAATTAAAGTGATATTTTTTTGCTATTTTAATTTCTAATTCATCTTGCATCATTAAATCTGTTAAGAAAGTTAGCGTGTCACTATCTTTTAACTCTTTAACATTCTCAACAAGGTAGTAATCTGCGAGTGGCTTTGATGCTTGAACAGAGTCGGTTGGAACGCTAACTAACGATACCATTCTGCCGTTTGTCTTCAATGCTTTGACGCCTACCTCACTGCCAAGACCGCCAGGAGTTGCATCAACAACAATGTCAGCCATATCTTTAAAAGTTTCGGCGGGATTTTCTTTATCGTAGGCGCTATAATGATCTGCACCTAGTCGACGAACATAGGGTTCGTTGGTGCTTGAACCACTAGCGAGAACAGTTAATTCCATCAATTTAGCAAGTTGCACTAAAATCGATCCGACACTTCCAGAAGCGCCTTCAATAAAGATGGTTTCACCAGCCCTTGCTTTTGCAAAAAAGTTCAAAATATTGTATGCCGCTATACCAGGTGTTGGTAGCCCAGCAGCTTCAGCAATCGTCATATTATCAGGTCGCTTAGCAATATGTGATGTAAAGACGACAAGTTCTTCTGCGTAGCCACCGAAAGCCTTATGAACAACAACAGCATCACCGATATTAAAATGAGTAACTTCATCGCCAATTTCAGTAATAATACCCGTTACGTCACCTCCAGGTACAATTGGAAATGGTAAAGGCATAACGTCTTTCATATAACCGGCACGTAAAATTGCATCAAATGGGTTAATGCCAATCGCTTCGATTGAAACCCTAACCTGTTTTGATTTAAGCGCTACTTCTGGATTAACTTTTAATTCCTCAAATACGGTTGCGTCACCATATTGGTTAAAGCCAAATGCTTTCATAAGTATAACCTCCCTAGATTAAAATCATATTGGTACTAGTCCCAATATACCATAATTTTAAGAAAAGGTTTACAAAACGAGGGAGAATAACAAATTTTGTAACAATGTATTTTGCGCAATCTAATTGACAACGTATTTTTGAAGATGTATAATATCCATATTGGTAAATGATAGCGTTTTCATAAATAATTAAAAAGAAAGAATGTGAGTTATTTGGAAAAATATATTTTATCTATTGATGAAGGAACGACAAGTACAAGAGCAATTATATTTAATCACAAAGGTCAGAAAGTTTCTGATGCACAACGCGAATTTCCACAATATTTTCCTCAACCTGGCTGGGTTGAGCACAATGCAAATGAGATATGGAACGCAGTATTATCGACAATCGCAAATACATTTATCGATTCCGGGATTAAACCTAAGCAAATAGCAGGAGTTGGGATTACCAACCAACGTGAAACAACTGTTATCTGGGATAAGAAAACGGGATTACCCATCTACAACGCAATTGTTTGGCAATCACGTCAAACGGCAGAAATTGCGGAACAATTAAAACAAGATGGCTATGATGAATTAATTCATGAAAAGACAGGATTACTGATAGATGCCTACTTCTCAGCAACTAAAATTCGTTGGATTTTAGATCATGTTGATGGCGCCCAAGAAAGAGCCGAAAAAGGCGAATTACTTTTTGGAACTATTGATACTTGGTTAACATGGAAATTATCAGGTGACGAAACACATGTAACTGATTATTCTAATGCTAGTCGGACAATGTTATTTAACATTCATGATTTGAAGTGGGATGAAGAAATTCTAAAAATTATGAATATTCCAGCAGTTATGTTACCAGAAGTTAAATCAAATTCTGAAGTTTACGGACATACGAAAGATTATCATTTTTATGGTAGTGAAGTGCCAATTTCAGGAATGGCTGGAGATCAACAAGCTGCTTTGTTTGGTCAAATGGCATTTGAACCAGGAATGGTTAAGAATACTTATGGAACAGGTTCATTTATTGTCATGAATACAGGGACAGAACCTAAATTATCTAAAAATAATTTATTAACGACAATTGGTTATGGGATTAATGGTAAAGTTTATTACGCTTTGGAAGGTAGTATCTTCGTTGCTGGTTCAGCAATTCAATGGTTAAGAGACGGGATGCGCTTGGTGGAACATGCACCAGACACAGAACAAGCAGCTAAAGAATCGACGAATGATAATGAAGTTTATGTTGTACCTGCCTTTACAGGATTGGGAGCACCTTATTGGGATCCTGATGCACGAGGTTCAGTCTTTGGAATTACTCGTGGAACAACACGTGAAGATTTCATTAAAGCAACGTTACAATCATTGGCTTACCAAACTAGAGATGTTGTGAAAACAATGGAACTAGATACGGGAATTAAAATTCCGTTACTAAAAGTTGATGGTGGTGCAGCTAAGAATGATTATCTGATGAATTTCCAAGCAGATATTTTAAATACACCTATCGAACGTGCTCATGACCTTGAGACAACTGCTTTAGGAGCAGCCTTCTTAGCTGGATTAGCCGTTGGTTATTGGAAAGACCTAGAAGAACTCAAAGCTGAGTATACTGAAGGGGATATTTTTAAACCAACAATGCCTGTGGAAGAAAGCGAAGATCTATACGCAGGTTGGCAACAAGCGGTTGAAGCAACTCGAGTATTTAAACATAAACCAATGAAGAAAAACAATAAATAAGGGGGATACAACTATGTCATTTTCAGCAACATCAAGAAAACAAGATATCGAACGATTAAAGAATGAAGAATTGGATTTATTAACAATTGGTGGTGGTATCACCGGTGCCGGCGTTGCTATTCAAGCAAGTGCTATGGGTTTAAATAACGGATTAATTGAAATGCAAGATTTCGCTGAAGGAACATCATCGCGTTCAACAAAATTAGTTCATGGTGGTATTCGTTACTTGAAGACATTCGACGTCGGAGTTGTTTCTGATACTGTTCAAGAACGTGCAGTGGTTCAACATATTGCACCACATATTCCACGTCCACAATCAATGTTATTGCCTATTTATGATGAACCCGGCGCAACTTTTGATATGTTCTCAGTAAAAGTTGCAATGAATTTATATGATCAATTGGCAGGTGTTGTTGATCCTCAATGGGTTAACTACACAATTTCTAAAGCAGAAGTTTTACAACGCGAACCACAATTAAAATCTGATAAATTAATGGGTGGCGGTGTCTACCTTGATTTTAAGAATAATGATTCACGTTTAGTTATTGAAAATATCAAAAAAGCACATGAAGATGGCGGCTTGATGGTTAGTCGTATCAAGGCTTTAGACTTATTGCATGCTGACGGTAAAATTACTGGTGTTCATGTATTAGATTTAATTAGTGGCGAAGAATTTGATATTCATGCTAAATATGTTATTAATACAACGGGTCCATGGTCTGATTTTATCCGTAAAATGGATACTGATGAAGATTTTGTACCACAAATGCGCCCAACAAAAGGTGTTCATTTAGTTGTTGATTCTAAAAAATTAAATGTACCACAACCAACATACTTTGATTCTGGAAAACAAGATGGTCGTATGATCTTCGTTGTGCCAAGAGAAGATAAAACATATTTTGGAACAACAGATACTGATTTCCATGGTGATTTTGAACATCCTCGTGTTGAACAAGAAGATGCTGATTACTTACTTGATATTATTAACGAACGTTTCCCAACAGCTAATGTCAAAATTAGTGATATTGAATCAAGTTGGGCTGGATTACGTCCATTGATTTCATCAAACGGAAGTTCAGATTACAATGGTGGAAACTCAGGTAAAATTAGTGAGAAGAGTTTCAATGATGTTATTAACGTTATTGAACGTTTTGAAAAAGATGAAGTAACTAAAACAGATGTTGAAGATGTCTTGAATGATTTGGAAAGTACACTTTCTGAAGATAAGACAAGTGCATCACAAGTTTCACGTGGAAGTTCATTGACTATTTCAAAAGATGGCTTATTAACATTAGCTGGTGGTAAAATTACAGATTACCGTAAGATGGCTGCCGGTGCCATGGCTGCAATTACAAAATTATTGAAAGATAATTATAGTCAAGAATTCAATGCGATTGATTCTAAAAACTTACCTGTTTCAGGTGGTGATATTGATCCTAACAACGTTGAAGCAACAATTAGTTTCTTCGCAAAACAAGGAATGGACAATGGGTTGACTGAAGAAGAAGCTACAGTATTTGCTAACTTATTTGGTTCAAATGCAGCACGTGTATTTAGTCAAATGACTCACGTTAAAGCAGCAGAAGGACTTTCTTTAGGTGAAACAGCTAGTCTTCACTATTCAATGGAAGAAGAAATGACGTTAACACCAACTGATTACTTAATGCGTCGTACTAACCATATTCTTTTCCATCGCGATACATTAGATGCTGTTAAAGTTGGCGTAATTAACGAAATGGCAAGTTACTATAGCTGGACTAAAGAAGAAAAAGCAAAACAAACTGCAGATTTAGATGCAACAATTGCAGAATCAGATATGAATTACTTAAAATAACCATCAAAAATAGGGGTGAGTGTGATGACAACAAGTCTTATGACGCAACTTTTGGGTGAATTTTTAGGCACAATGATTTTAGTATTATTAGGTAATGGGGTTGTTGCTGGTGTTTCGTTACGTAAGTCAAAAGCTGAAGGTGCTGGTTGGATTGCAATCACATTAGGTTGGGGAATTGCCGTAACCTTGGGTGTCTATGCGTCAGCCTTTATGGGACCAGGACATTTGAATCCAGCTGTAACTTTGGCAATGGCAATTGTTGGTAAGATTGCTTGGTCTTCTGTATTACCATATATGGTTGTCCAGGTTGCTGGTGGTATCGTTGGTGCTTTTCTGGTATGGGTTCAATACATGCCACATTGGAAAGAGACGAAAGATTCTGATGCAATATTTGGATCATTCGCAACTGCTCCTGCAATAAAAAGTAATCTATATAACTTTTTAAGTGAATTAATTGGGACATTTGTCTTAATCTTTAGTTTGCTAGCATTCACAAAAGGTAACTTTACAGATGGTTTAACACCAGTCGTTGTTGGTATCTTAATTGTTGGTATTGGTCTTTCACTTGGTGGGACAACTGGTTATGCAATTAATCCGGCCCGTGATTTAGGTCCTCGTATTGCACATGCTATTTTACCAATTGCGAACAAAGGTGGATCAGATTGGTCATATAGTTGGGTACCAATTTTCGGACCATTTGCTGGCGCAGTGATTGCCGCAGGGTTATTCTTAGCTGTAGCATAGGTTAAATGTCTGAAATAATTTATTATTAAGTTAAACCTCTATTATTGAATTTTAATTCAATAATAGAGGTTTTTTATAGTAAATTTTAAAGGGTATTTTTATTGTATATTGATAAATTATGCGATATAATAATTTTTCAATCGTATTTATACGAATAGATTAAGCATAATAAAGGATGTGTAACAGTGACTGTATCTTACTTAAGACTGGCAACGCCAGAAGACTTACCAGCAATTACAGGAATTATTGAGGAAGCAAAAGCTTACCTTAAAGAACAGGGAATTGACCAATGGCAAGGTGCTTACCCGGCGGCGAACCATTTAGAACAAGATATTAAAGATCAATTGACTTATGTCTTAATGGTTGGAGATGAAATCGCAGGAACTGCTGCACTTTGGCTAGGAATAGATCCTATGTATCTTAACATTGAAGATGGCGAATGGATTAATGGCCCACAAGCACGTTATTCGGCTATTCATCGAGTTGCTGTTTCTTCAAAATTTAGAGGTCAACGTTTATCAGAAAAAATGATTTCAGGCTTATTAACAATTGCGAGATCATTGGGTTACAAAGATGTTCGCGTTGATACACATCCTGAAAATAAAGGGATGCAACATGTCATTACCTCAAATGGATTTGATTATAAAGGTATCATTCATATGGAAGATGGCGTTAACTCAGCACGATATGCTTACCAAATTATTTTAAAATAAAACGTTTAAGACAGCGAATGATATCGCTGTCTTTTTTTGTGAAAAAAGTAACAATTTGAATTTTGATAAGGTATACTAGTATCAATATGAAGGAGGGATTTTTTTGATTTCAACAGCAACGACTTTAGCGGGTTCAAATTTTGATAATTGTATGATGAATGCATCGGGTGTTTATTGTATGGATAGCGACGAATTACTTGCCGTCGAAAGTTCTAAGGCGGCAACTTTTGTAACGAAGAGTGGCACGCTTCAACCACGTAAGGGTAATCCAGAACCTCGTTATTTTGAAACAGAATTCGGTAGTATTAATTCAATGGGCTTACCAAATAATGGCGTTGATTACTATTTAGATTTTGTCTCTCAAAATCAGATAAACCATCCTGGTAAAACATACTTTTTATCAATTACGGGTTTTAATCTAGCGGAAGATCTCGAGTTACTTCAAAAAGTAACAGATTCAGATTTTGCAGGAATTGTTGAATTAAATTTATCTTGTCCTAATGTACCAGGAAAGCCCCAAACGGGTTATGACTTTGAAACAGTTGATGCGATATTAAAAGCTGTTTTTAATAGTTATCACAAACCGTTAGGAGTTAAATTACCACCGTACTTTGATATTATTCATTTTGATCAAATGGCTGCTATTTTAAATAAATATCCATTGTCTTATGTCAATAGTATCAATAGTATTGGGAATGGACTATATATTAATGATGATACAGAAACGGTCGTTATTAAACCCAAGCAAGGTTTTGGTGGTATTGGCGGCGAATATGTTAAGCCGACTGCTTTAGCTAATGTACATGCGTTCTATCAACGATTAAATAAGAATATTCAAGTAATCGGAACTGGTGGCATTCAAACTGGTAAAGATGTTTTTGAACATATTCTATGTGGAGCAAGTATGGTGCAAGTTGGAACAGCGTTGATGGTTGAAGGACCCGCTGTTTTTGAACGACTAACAACTGAGCTAGAAGAAATTATGGCAGAAAAAGGGTACCAAAGTATTGAAGATTTTAGAGGAAAATTGAATTATTTATAGGGATGAGATAGGGAAAATTATACCAACTTTATACGAAGGTATATGGGCAAACAGCTGAAATTAGTCATGGACTAATGGACTATAGACGTAACGATATTTAGCTTTAAATGGAATGAGATAATTTACCTAATTAAATGGTGAATTATCTCATTTTTAATTAATAGAATAGTGTTAGTAGTAGTTAATATTTATAGATAAAAAAATATTAGTAGTTATGTGTGCAAACGCTTGCACAATGCTTTATTCAGTGCTATTATTTAGACAAGATAAGTTGGGTGCAACATAAAAGGGGAGTTTAATATGACAGATTACATTACAAGCGATTTAGAAAAAGATATTACCGTTATTAATGCTTTTGATTTAGAAAAAGATGCAGAAAAGATTATTCCAAAGGGTGGATTTGGTTATATCTCTAGTGGAGCTGGAGATTTGTATACTTTAGAAGAAAATATAAAGGCATTTAATCATAAACTAATTAGACCTAGAGTGTTACAAGAAATTGATCATCCCGATACAAAAACAACTATTTTCGGAGATGAAATCACATCGCCTATTATTATGGCACCAGTTGCTGCACATGCATTAGCTCATGTTAAAGGTGAAATTGATAGCGCTAAGGGTGTTTCAGATTATGGTTCAATCTACACAGCAAGTTCATTTGCAACGAAATCATTTAAAGAAATATCAAGTCAAGCTAATGGTCAACCACAATGGTTCCAATTCTATATGAGTAAAGACGATGGTATTAATCGTAATATTATGGATGAAGCAAAAGCTAATGGGGTTAAAGCAATTGTTTTAACTGCTGATGCAACTGTTGGTGGTAATCGTGAAACAGATAAACGTAATGGATTCACTTTCCCACTAGCAATGCCAATTGTTCAAGCTTATCAAAGTGGTGTTGGTCAAACAATGGATGCTGTTTATGGTTCAGCAAAGCAACGCTTAAGTCCAAAAGATGTTGAATTCTTAGCAGAATATTCAGGTTTACCTGTCTTTGTTAAAGGAATCCAAGGTGGAGAAGATGCAAGTGTTGCAATTAATTCAGGTGCTGGTGGCGTCTGGGTTTCAAATCATGGTGGTCGTCAAATTGATGGCGGAATCGCTGCATTTGATGCACTTCAAGAAGTAGCAGAAACTGTTGATAAGCGTGTGCCTGTTGTCTTTGATAGTGGTGTAAGACGTGGAGCTCATGTTTATAAAGCCTTAGCAAGTGGTGCAGACTTAGTTGCAATCGGTCGCCCAGTTGTTTATGGCTTGGCACTTGGTGGTCATAAAGGTGTTCAAAATGTCTTTAATTACTTCCAACATGAATTAGAATTAACAATGCAATTAACTGGAACGCATAATATTGATGAAGTTAAACGTACTAAATTAATCGATAATCCTTACGGAAATTAAAAAAATATAAAAGTTAGTTAGCACTTAAAAACTGTTAGATTGGTTGTTAAAACCTTTTTAACAGTTTTTTTATTTTTGAAAATAGTCAAAACACGAACTTTAAATGTTAATAAATCTACAAAAGTGCGTATTTTGTATTGATTTTTTATTTAATTCGCGTAATATACTGTACATAATATAAAAAATCACAACATAGGGAGATTATATTGCATGAATAATACAGAGGGAAAATCAGGTATTTTTGATCGGTTATTTCATATTAATGAGTCAGGTTCAACGGTTAAACGTGAATCAATGGCTGGATTAACAACTT
Source organism: Dellaglioa sp. CoH-55-MRSF-7 (assembly GCF_056782235.1). The sequence goes on along the minus strand of NZ_JBXAYI010000001.1, from coordinate 210,171 downwards.
TCGTATCTATGGCTTATATATTATTCGTTAATCCTCAAGTTTTGGGCGCTGCGGGTATGGACAAAGGAGCTGTGTTTACAGCAACAGCAATATCTGCCGCGTTCGGTTGTTTCTTGATGGCATTCTTAGCTAATTATCCTATCGCAATTGCTCCAGGATTAGGTGACAATGCATTCTTTACTTATTCAGTTGTTATTGGAATGGGTATTCCATGGCAAACGGCAATGGCCGGTGTTGTGGTTGCCTCAATTATCTTTATGCTTATTACGTTCTTTAAAATTCGTGAAATTGTGATAGATGCAATTCCACATGACTTAAAATTAGCAATGGCCGCAGGTATTGGGTTGTTTATCGCTTTTGTTGGATTACAAGAAGGTGGACTTATCATTGGAAACCAATCAACATTGGTCGCGATTGGTTCACTAACGGTGCCAACTACATGGCTGACAATTTTTGGACTCGTTGTGATTGTTATCTTAATGGCTAAAAAAATTCCTGGCTCAATCTTTATTGGAATGGTTGCGACAACTATTTTAGGGTTAGTTATGGGACTTATCAAATTACCAACACATATTATTTCTTCTGTTCCAAGTTTGGCACCAACATTTGGAGTAGGGGTTGAAAATTTACATAAAATTAACTCACTTCAACTTTGGTCTGTTGTTTTAATATTCTTGATGGTAGCCTTTTTCGATACGGCGGGAACTTTAATCGGGTTAGCTACTCAAGCAGGATTTATGAAAAATAATAAAATGCCACGAGTTGGTCGCGCGTTATTATCTGATTCTGCTTCAATGTTAGCCGGATCTGTTCTGGGAACAACACCAACTGCTGCTTATGTTGAATCATCAGCTGGAATTGCAGTTGGGGGAAGAACTGGACTGACATCATTAGTTGTCGGGTTTATGTTCGTTCTAAGTTTATTCTTTTCACCACTTCTGACAGTTGTGACATCACAAGTGACGGCGCCCGTTTTAATCGTTGTTGGTATTTTAATGGCACAATCATTAAAGGGTATTGATTGGGGTCGATTTGAAGTAGCAGTACCAGCATTTTTAATGGTTGTCGGAATGCCTTTAACTTACAACATCTCGTATGGTATTGCCTTTGGTTTCGTATTATACCCAATTACAATGATGGCAGCAGGTCGTAGAAAAGAAATCGGGCCTGTAATGTATATCTTGTTCTTTGTATTCCTATTCTTACTTTACGTATTAAATATTCTTCAATAACATATAAAATTGATGGGTGGATAACTAAATGACACAGACGTTAGCACAGTTAAAAGACTATATTTCTGCAGGTGCAGCAAAAATTCCTGCAGATTTAGTAATCGAAAATGGCAAGTTAGTTAATGTTATGACAAGTGAGATTTATCAAGCAAATGTAGCTATCTATAAAGAGAAAATTGTTGCGATAGGTAATATTGAAGCTTATATCGGCAATGATACGGAACATATAGATGCAACTGGAAAGTATATAACGCCAGGATTAATTGACGGACATATTCACGTTGAATGTAGCAAAATGAGTATGACAAGTTTTGCTAATGCTGTTGTACCTTTTGGAACAACGAGTATTATTTCTGGTTTAGATGAAACAATATCAGTTGCCGGACTAGAAGGTGTTCAAGAAGTTTTTAAAGAGGTAGAAAAATTACCGCTTAATTTATTTTGGGGTGCACCATATAAGACACCATATACAATTCCAAAATCAACAATTGCTTTTAACATCGATTCAGATGTTCAAGAAACAATTCAAAAATGGACAGAATGTTACGGTATCTGGGAAACGGTTAGAGAAGCTGTTGAAACACAAGATGAAGATACGTTAAAAACGTTGGTTCACGCACAAAATAATCACCAACCCATTTTCGGTTGTGCACCAATGGCAACCGGATTGAAATTGAATGAGTATTTAGCAAGTGGTGTTCGCTTAGATCATGAAAGTTATAGTCATGAGGAGCTTGTTGAAAAAGCACGGAATGGGATGAATATTTTAATCAGGGAATCATCCGTTACACATTTCTTGGCAGAAAATATTCGAGCAGTTACTGAAGTTAATCCAGCAATTGCACGACATGTTAGTTTCTGTACAGATGATGTAACTGCATCTGATATTTTACAAAAAGGACATCTTGATAACCTTGTTAAATTAGCTATTCAAGCAGGTGTAGAACCAATTACAGCAATTCAAATGGCAACAATAAATAGTGCTGAAGCTTATCGAATTGATGATCAAGTTGGGTCTGTATCGCCAGGAAGACTTGCTGACATATTGATTGTTGATCAGCCAAGTTCATTTAATGTAGAAATGGTTATTAGTCGGGGCAAAGTTGTTGCCAAAAATAAAAAAATAAGTGAAATGTTGATTGCACCAATCAGAAGTAATTTATTTAAAGGCCAGTTGAAGCATGAGTTAACCTCTGAAAAAGATTTTGAATATAAAGTTAATGAAAAAGTAGGAATGGCAACTGTCCAAACAATTAATAGTCAGGGTGCTTTTGTTCGAAAAAGAAAAGATGTTGAATTAACGATAGAAAATAATATCGTACAACCTAGTCCAGAAAAAGATGTCGCTTTAGTTTCTGTATTAGAACGATTTGGTAAAAATGGAAATCAGGCACTTGGATTTACATCTGGATGGGGCTTGAAAAAAGGGGCAATGGCATCATCTTCTGCACCTGATGATAATAATATTGTCGTTATGGGTGTCAATGCAAATGATATGTCGATTGCTACAAATGAATTAATTAAAGCAGGCGGTGGTCAAATTGTTGTTATTGATGGAAAAATTATTTCATTTTTAGCATTACCTGTGGGTGGTATCATGAGCGACTTATTACCAAGTGAAATTGAAACTGGCGAAATTGCGCTAAGAAAAGGGTCAAATTTAATGGGTAGTGATTTACCTGATCCAATATTTTATATGTCATTTTTACCAATTACGGCAATTCCAGATTTGGCAATTACTGATTTAGGCATGGTAGATTGTGTCGCTTTAGAAATAGTTGATCCAATTATTAAGATATCATCTCTTAAAGGATAAGGAGTTATGATGGAAAAAGAAAATTTAAAGAAGTTAATTGATGTTGCTGCTGGCCGAATTCCTGCTGATTTAGTCTTAACTAATGGCAAAATTATTGATGTTTATAATGCACAGGTAATGACTGGGGATGTCGCAATTGTTGATGGCCTTATTGCTGGAATCGGTGGCCAATATGATGGGGATAAGACGGTTGATGTTCATGGTCAATATATTTCACCAGGATTTATTGATCCACATATTCATATAGAATCTGCCTACGTTGGACCAGAAGAGTTTGGCCGTTTAATAACGCCGCATGGGACAACAACGGTCATGGCAGATCCACATGAAATTGTGAATGTAGCGGGCCTAGTTGGACTCGACTATATGATTAATGCAGCTAAAGAAACAGCCCTTAATATCCAATACATGCTGCCTTCATGCGTTCCAGCAACAAAAATGGAAAATTCTGGAGCGGTTATTTCGGCCAAAGACATGATTAAACCACTCACGAATAATGAGACAAGTGGCTTAGCTGAATTTATGGATTTCCCTGGTGTGATTAATGCTGAGAGTGATATTTTAGATAAATTACTGGTCGCAAAAAATTTAAATAAACGAATTGATGGGCATAGTCCTCAAGTTTATGACAAAGATTTAAATGCCTATATTGCCGCAGGAATTCAAAATGATCATGAATGCTCAACCCTTGAAGAAATGCAAAATCGATTAAGCCGTGGTATGTACGTCTTCCTACGTGAAGGATCTGTCACGCATAATTTAAGAACACTATTAAAAGGTGTCACAACCACTAATTCTAGAAGGGCCATTCTATGTGGAGATGATGTCCAAGCGAAAACAATTATTGAAAAGGGTCATTTAGATAATAGTTTGAAAATTTGTATCGAAGAAGGTATAGATCCTTTAGTTGCCATTCAAATGGCGACACTTAATACCGCTGAGTGTTGTGAGCTTAAAGATAGAGGTGCTATTGCACCTGGACTTAGAGCAGACTTAACAATTATTAGTGATTTAACGGATATGCTAATTTCAAGTGTCTATATTGCTGGTGAAAAAGTTGCTGAAGAGGGAAAATATTTACTAGAAACTAAAAGCTATACAATTGATAGTGTCCAATCGTCAGTCCATTTAGCTAACTTTAGTCAAGAAAAATTAGTTCTGCCTCTAACAAGTAATAGAGTTCATGCAATTGAAGTAATTCCTAACGAAGCAATTACAATAGATAGAGAAATTAATGTTAGTCGTGATGAACTAGGTAATTTTATCTACGATTCAAGTATTCCAGTTTCTAAAATTTCAGTTATTGAACGGCACCATGAAACGGGAAATATTTTCACGGGTGTCTTGAAAGATTACGGTATTAAACATGGGGCAATTGCTATTTCTATTGCACATGATTCACATAATTTAATTACAACAGGAACTAATGATCAAGATATGGCGTTGGCAATTGAGACTTTGAAAGATATTCAAGGTGGGATGGTCCTGACAAAAGATAACAAAGTTTTAATATCAATTCCATTGCCAATTGGCGGATTGATGAGTGACCAATCTGGAGAATGGATATCAGAACAGCTTGAACTATTTAATAAAGTTGCTTATAGAGAGCTCGGCATTAATGATACGGTGGATCCTGTGATGACATTAAGCTTTATGTCGTTAGCGGTGATACCGGAATTGAAAATAACTGATATGGGTTTAATTAATATCAATGAATTTAAATTTGAAGATGTTAGTGTGTAAGTCTGTTAAATCAATGATGAACGGTTGCCTTTATATTAAAATTATTGATAATTAGTTTTATTTAAAAAATGAAAGTTTTATCTGATGATTAAATGTGCTAAAATGTACCTGTATTAAAAAATGCAATACAGACGTATTGTAATTTATCTAGGAGGACTTCAAATGTCATTAGTAAATGGTACAAGTATGTTTAACGCTGCTCGTGAAGGTCATTACGCTGTTGGTGCTTTTAACACAAACAACTTAGAATGGACTCGCGGTATTCTTGCTGCAGCCCAAGAAAAAGGTGTTCCAGTTTTAATCCAAACATCAATGGGTGCTGCAAAATATATGGGTGGATATGAATTAGCTTTACACCTTGTTCAAGACACTATTAAATCAATGGGTATCACTGTTCCCGTTGTTATGCATTTAGATCATGGTGATTTTGAAGCTGCTAAAGAATGTATCGAAGTTGGTTACAACTCAGTTATGTTTGATGGTCATGATTTACCATTTGCAGAAAACTTAGAAAAAACAAAAGAAATCGTTGCTTTAGCACATGCTAAAGGTATCTCAGTTGAAGCAGAAGTTGGTTCAATTGGTGGAGAAGAAGATGGAATTGTCGGAGCTGGTGAATTAGCTGACGTTAACGAAGCTAAAGAACTTGCTGCAACAGGAATCGACTACTTAGCTTGTGGAATTGGTAATATTCATGGCCAATACCCAGCTAACTGGACTGGTTTAAACTTCGATCGCTTAGCTGAATTAGCTGCTGTAATCGAACAACCACTTGTATTACATGGTGGTTCAGGTATTCCTAAAGACCAAATCCAAAAAGCTATTAAAATGGGTGTTTCAAAAATCAACGTTAATACTGAATGTCAATTAGTATTCGCTGCTGCTACTCGTAAATATATTGAAGAAGGTAAAGACCAACAAGGTAAAGGTTATGACCCTCGTAAATTATTTGCACCAGGTACAAAAGCAATCACTGATCTTGTTGAAGATCGTATTGAATGGTTCGGTACAAGCGCAGCTAAATAATTTATTATTTAGTTCTTTCAAAAAGAGTTTTCAAAATCGTTATGATTTTGGAAACTCTTTTTTTGTGTCTTGAGAATTGAATGGTCATGGAATTATTAATAAAAGCTAGTTTAATTGGTTATTTGTAAACGTTTGCAATATAATGGAGAAGTACCTAAAACAGACAGAAAAGGGGATACTATGAAAAAAATAATTAATGATCCAAAAAATATTGTAAGTGAAATGGTTAATGGGTTAGTTAAGGCTTATCCACAATACCTACGTAAAATTGATAGTACGGAAGCTATGGTTAGAAGTGATGTGGCATCGATGGAAGATAAAGTTGGACTCATTAGTGGTGGTGGAAGTGGACATGAACCTGCCCATGCTGGTTTTGTAGGTCCCGGTATGTTGTCAGGTGCAGTTGCTGGACAAGTTTTTACTTCACCCACGCCAGACCAAATTTATGAAGCAATCAAAGCTGCTAATCACGGTAAAGGTGTTTTCTGTATTGTGAAAAATTACTCCGGCGATGTCATGAATTTTGATATGGCCAAAGAATTTGCTGAAATAGATGAAATTAAAGTGAAATCAATTGTTGTAGATGATGATATTGCAGTTGAAGATAGTCTATATACACAAGGAAAACGTGGTGTTGCGGGAACAGTGTTCATGCATAAAATATTGGGTGCTGCTGCAGATCAAGGAGCTACATTAGATGAAATAGATGAACTTGCTAAAAAAGTGATGCCAAATATTAAAACAATTGCGATTGCATTGAGTGGTGCGACCGTCCCAGAAGTTGGTAAACCAGGATTTGAACTTGCAGATGATGAAGTTGAATATGGCGTAGGAATTCATGGTGAACCCGGATATCGTCGTGAAAAATTAAAACCTTCTAAGGAATTGGTTGAAGAGTTACTAAGTAAACTAAAAGTTGCATTTGATATGAAATCTGATGATAAATATGCCGTTTTAGTTAACGGATTAGGAGCAACACCGTTAATGGAACAATATATTTTTATGAACGATACGCTTGATCAATTAAATAATAAAAAAGTCGATGTCGCATTTACAAAGGTCGGTAATTATATGACATCATTAGATATGGCTGGAATTTCTTTGACATTATTTAAAATTGAAGATGATAAATGGCTTTCTTATTTAAATTATACGGTAGATACAATCGCTTGGTAAGAGGAGATAATAAAATGCTAACAATTGAAAATACAACAGAATGGTTCCAGATTTTTTCAGAGAAAATAAGTGAAAATAAAGCTTATTTGAGTGAGCTAGATACACCAATTGGTGATGGAGACCACGGAAATAATATGGCTCGTGGTGCCGAAACAATTCAAGATTTATTAAAAAATCAAAAATTTGAATCCTTATCAGACTTATTTAAAAGTGTCGCAATGGCCTTTATTAAATCTGTTGGTGGTGCTTCTGGGCCACTTTATGGAACGGCTTTTATTGAAATGTCTAAATTAAGTAAAGAAACAAATGATCCAGCTAAATTAATAGCTGCGGGACTAGATGGTATTAAAAGACGCGGTGATTCAGATGTTGGAGCTAAAACCATGATTGATGTTTGGAATCCAGTTTTAGGGGATATTAAAATGAAGCAAATAACAGTTGAAAAAATACAAGCAGATGTTGAAGCAACCAAAGAGCTTGTTGCAACAAAGGGACGTGCATCATATCTCGGAGAACGTTCTGTCGGTCATGTTGATCCAGGAGCTATGTCGAGTGGCTATTTATTTGAGGCATTACTGGAAACGGGGGTGCTAGTATGACATATGGGGTTGTAATTGTATCGCATGTTCCTGAAATTGCAGAAGGTATCAAGCGACTATTAGATCAAGTTGCAGCAAGTGTCTCAATCACAACAGCTGGTGGGACTGATGATAACGGAGTTGGTACATCATTTGATAAAATCCAAGCAGCTTTTGACGAAAATAGTGCCGATGAGTTGTTAGCTTTTTATGATTTAGGAAGTGCTAAGATGAATTTAAATATGGTCATGGAATTCACAGATAAAAAAGTTCATCTGTACGATACAGCTTTAATCGAAAGTGCTTATACTGCTGCATCTCTTTTAGAGGCTGATGTTAAATTAGCTGATATTGAGGTTCAACTTGAAGCGTTAAAAATTAAATAGCGTAAAAAAATAACGTTAATCTTAATGATTAACGTTATTTTAGTTAGTCTATAAAGCTAAAGTAATTGCGATAAAGGCCAGTAATGCAGGTAATCCTTGTACTAAAATTATTTTTTTTGCAGATGTTAAACTACCAAAAACAGCAGCAATAAAAACAAATCCTGTAAAAAGCAACAACATTGATTTAAGCGCAGCACCAGTTAGAATGAAAAGTACAATCATTAGACCGATACTAATAAAACCATTGTATAGCCCTTGATTAGCCATTAATACTTTTGATTCTTTCTGATTTAAAAATTCTGGTCTTAATTCAAAGGCTTTTTGAGCGATTGAACTAGTTGAGAAAAATAGTTCAAGAATCATAATAAATAAGTGTTCAAGTGCAACAATCCAAGATAATATAAGTGCAATTAACATAGAAATCTCCCCTTAATCGTTATGGATATAGTATAACGTAATGTAATTGGTAGCACAATCAATCGATTTAATCGCTTACAATGAGAATGCTTTAATATTCAAAAAAAAGACTTATGACAGTGAGTTATTTTGTGTAACATTATATTTTATTAAAGTTATTAAGGAGAATGATATATGCCAACAAATGCAAAAGAAGGAATTATTTTTACAACATTAATGTGCTCGATGATGGTTTTCGTTATGAGTGCATACAATTTATTATTAGTCGGAAAACTAGGTCTTGTGACGTTATTACTTGGATTCATTCCTGGTTTTATTGTTGCTTTTATCTTAGATGTTTTAGTTGTCGGTAAAATTGCGATGGCAATTGCTGATAAGTTACCTCTTAATCATGATAAAATGTGGCAAATGATTCTCGCAATCTCAGGAATGATGATTTGTGGAATGGTCGCTTTTATGTCACTTTATGGGTTACTTATTGAAGGTGGTATGCCTGCTCATTTCTGGTCTGCTTATCTTTCTACTGTTGGACACAATATTATTGTTGCGGTACCGTTACAACTAATTATTGTTGGACCAATTTCAAGAAAAATTTTAAGCATGATTCATGCAAAAGATGAAGCTAAAAGAGTCACACAATAATCGTTTATATTTATAGAAGATTCACCAGTAAAATGGTGAATCTTCTTTTAGTAAAGGCTTGTATTGGAATGACATCGCCTAAAGGGGTTATAATGTAGTTGTTCATTTGAAATAACTTTGACTATAACTTCAAAATACAAAGGAGATTATATTTATGAAAGATTTTCAATTTAAAAATACAACTGATATTCGATTTGGTTCAGATCGTATCGAAACAGAATTACATGATGCGGTTGCACAATTTGGTCCCAATGTATTATTAACATATGGTGGTGGATCAATTAAACGTTCAGGTTTATATGACAAAGTAAAGAAAATTTTGAGTGATTTAAATGTTGTTGAATTAGCAGGAATCGAACCAAACCCTAAAGTGGGTTCAGTTCGTGAAGGTCAAAAGTTAGCTAAAGAAAATAAAATTGATGTTATTTTAGCTGTCGGTGGTGGTTCTGTTGTTGATGCTTCAAAAATGATTGCTTCAGCAGCATTTTATGAAGGAGATCCTTGGGATTTATCATTAGACCCCTCAAAACGTTTCAAAATTGATCAATTACCTTTTGTCGATATTTTAACGTTAGCAGCTACTGGTACTGAAATGAATGCTGGATCAGTTATCTCAAATCCAGAAACAAATGAAAAAATAGGTAGTTTTGGTCCCAAAACACCAGCTGTTTCATTCTTGGATCCAGCATTAACAATGAGTGTTTCAAAATGGCAGACTGCTGCTGGTTCAATTGATATTTTCTCTCATTTGACAGAGCAATACTTTGATAAAGAAAAAAATAATGATGTTTCTGACGGTATGATTGAAGGTATCATGCGAACAGTTATTAAATGGGCACCAATTGCAGTTGCGGAACCTGATAACTATGATGCTCGTGCTAATTTAATGTGGTCATCAACAATGGCATTAAATGGTATTATGCGATTAGGTTATCAAGATGGCTGGACATCCCATTCTATTGAACATGAGTTATCAGCGTACTACGATATTACTCATGGTGTTGGGCTAGGTATTATAACACCTCGTTGGATGAAATTCGTTTTATCTGCGGATACGGTTTCTAAGTTTGCTAAATTTGGTCGCAATGTTTGGCATATTCAAGATGATGATGACCAAGTCGTTGCTGATAAAGCTATTCAATCAGTTTATGACTGGGTTAAATCGTTAGGTGTACCAACAACGTTACCCGGTGTTGACATCAATGAAGAAACAAACTTTAAAGTAATGGCTGAATCAGCTGTTAGAGTTGGAAAATTAGATAGTGCTGTTTATGTTGATATGTCAGTAAATGATGTTATTGATTTATACAAAGCTTCAATGACAACTGAAAGTTTCGAATAAAGTAGTAAAAGCATCTCTGTTTAGAGATGCTTTTTTTGTGCCATAAATCGAAAATTTGTTTTATGATATAAAATTCGGTATGCTAAATAGTAAGGGGTTACAAATTTAGAACAGAAAGAGGGCCTTTATGATAAATAGGATGAAACCACAAGTTATTCAATTTTTATTAATGTTAATTGGGTTAGAAATGATTGCAATAAGTATTAATTTTTTCTACGCACCACAAGAAGTTGCGGTTGGTGGTGCAACTGGTATTGCAATCCTTTTAGAAACAGCTTTTAATTGGAACGTTTCGATTGTATTATTGAGCATTAACATGGCGCTATTGATCTTGGCTTATTTTATGTTAGAGCGTTCAACGACTAAAAAAATTATGATTGGTAGTTTTGTATTACCGTTATTTTTAGCGATTACGCCTCAAATAAATATTGTCGAGGATAGATTATTAGCTGTTATTGTCGGTGGCGCAGTTTTTGCGGTGGGAATATCAATTCTCTATCGAATTGATGCATCCAGTGGTGGAACAACGGTTCCACCACTAATAATCAAAAAATATTTCAATATTAAACCTGCAACCAGTCTATTAATAATTGATGGTATTGTGTGTTTTTTCAATATATTTGTCTCGGGTTCTGAAGCATTTATTTTAGCGATTTTTTCTTTAATAATCACGTATTTAATTATGAATTATATTGAAACGGGATTGGACCGTAAAAAAGTTTTATATGTGATGAGTACAGAAGAGGGATTAAAAAAATTAAAAGAAGATATTAATACAACTATAGATAGAGGTCTAACAATCTTTGATGCTAAAGGTGGTTATTCAGGTGAAAGCAAAGAAATGTTGATGATTATTGTTGAAAATCAAAATTATCAACAAATGTTAAATAAGGTGCATACGATTGATCCAAATGCATTTATCATCGTATATAATATCGCAGAAGTTCATGGCGCAAATTTGTCTGGGATTGAATAGGAGATTTTGACATGTACTTAATGAATTGGTTTAATGGCACGGATTATTTTTGGCTAGGGATGACTGATAAAGGATTGAGTTTTGTTGGGTCGCCTAATGGGTTAAGAAGTGAAATTGAAATATTTTATCCAAGAACTAAATTCGAAGAGAATGACAAGATTTTTAAAAGTATAATTGAAGAACTACAAGCCTATTTTGACCATGAAATTCAAAAATTTACGATCCCCGTTGATTTTAATTTGAGTGGGACGATGCTGCAAAAAGAAATTTGGGGACAACTTCAACTTATTCCATACGGTGAAACGAGAACGTATTCTGAGTTAGCTTTAGAAGTTGATTATCCTAAAGCAATTCGCGCTGTTGCTAGTGCAGTTGGTCGTAATCCTATATTAATTGTAATACCTTGTCATCGTATTTTAAGAAAAGATGGCAGCTTAGGGGGTTATCGCGGTGGGATTAATATGAAAAAGCAACTACTAGAAATAGAACGCAAATAAAAAACCGACATTACAAGGGGAGGCAATGTCGGAAAAGGGTAAGGGTGATTAACTTCGGGGAAAGTTGATCATCTTATTTAATTTATTCGGGGAAATAAATTAAAATTAAAAGTTATTAATTAAGGTATGAAGTTATTCTAACAAGTAAATGTGAAGAAAATATGACGTTAAAAAGAAAAACTATAAATGTAAAAAAAACACCACTACTTTTAAAAGTAGTGGTGAGAAAATACTAATCTATTCGAGACTCTGGGGGGAGTAGGTTAGATCTAGATGAAAAATTAAACTAAAATATAATCGTATTTTTTTATAGTAGAATTAAGTTACACACAAAGTATCTTGTGTGTATATTTATAGTATACGGCTTTATTTATTAAAACATAGGCATGTGACAGTTTTGTTAGTTTACAATTAACATTGTAAGGTGATATGAAATTTGATTTGGAGGAAGGTATTTTGAATTTTATAGAGAAAGTGAAAATGACCAAAACGGTTTTAGTTGAGTGGAATACGCCAAGCACGCTTAATCTGGATAATTTTTTTAAAGGTGCTAGCGCACTAATGAAATTAGATATTGACGCATTATCAATTACGGATAATCCTTTAGGGATGCCCCGCGTTTCAAATATATTATTGGGATATAAACTTAGTGAAAAACAGATTCCAGTAATCCTACATTTAACAACACGGGATTACAACTTAGTCGGATTAGAATCTAAATTAATGGGATTAAGTGCTGTTGGTTTAAATAATTTAATGATTATTAAAGGGAATCCTACAAAAATACAAGGTGCCACAAATGTCTATGATTTAACATCGCAACAATTAATTACAACAATTAAAAAAATGAATCAAGGAATATCGCCATCTAATCGTGAATTAAATAGTAAATCACAATTTAAAGTTGGTGGGGCATTTAATATTAATGCGATAAATTTAGATTTTGAATTTGAAGATATTAATCGAAAAATTCATTCAGGAGTAGATTATATTATCACGCAACCGGTATTTGATATGACAAATGTTCAGCGATTAAAAGATTGGATCACCATTAATGAAGTGGCTATACCTATTTTTATCAGTGTAATGCCGATACTTTCATTTGAGCGTGCTCAATTTATTCAAGATAACGTTCAGGGTATTGAACTACCAAATAAGTTTATGGCAGAATTGAAACAAGCGGCGTTGCAAAATGATGAACGTAAGGTCGGTATTGCAGCTTCGCAAAATTTAATTGAATCGTTATCAAACCTTTTTAATGGTGTTCATATAGTGACGCCAGGTTCAGACTATCAAGCAATCATTGAAATTATGCAAGGCCAATAAAAAAAATCCACTACCTGGGAGAGGTAATGGATTAAAAGGAGTAGGGATAATTAATATTCGGGAAGAAATTAATTATCATTTTAATTTGTTTGGGAGAACAAATTAAAGTTAAAAGTTATTTAATTAAGGTATGTTTATATAATAACAAGTAATTATGAAGAAAGTGTGACGAAATTATGTTAAATAAAAGAGAATAAAGAAGTTAGGTATATTTAGCGTATAAGCATTGATAAAGTTAGGTTTTGAAAGAGTAAATACTTATTTTTAGGCAAAAAAAAACGACATCGTAACATAAGTTACAGTGTCGAAAAGGGTAAAACAGTCAAAATCAATTGGGGGATTGATTTTGGTATTCAGTCCTTGGGGGAGGTACTGAATAAGTTTTATTGATTAGGTTACTCATTTAATATAACAAGTATATACCGAAAATGCAAGGGGTAAATTAAATAAAATTAAAAATAAAATTATTAATACCAATTTATCACTTTTCGCGGTAACATATTAATAGAATTAAATTAAATTGGCCTTTTTAATCGTATTGGGTAAGTGGTCAAGTGAAGCTGGGGATTTTTTTATGTATATGGAAGATTTTTTAGATGGGCAGGAAAGAACTTTTAACCAAATACTAGAACTATTACAAACACATGGTGGTTATTTAAGTAAGAAAAAATTAATGGAATTACTCCAAATATCTGGTAATTCTTTACGAATGTACCTAAAAAATATTGAAATAACGCTTGAGGAAGCTACCGCTTCAGGTCATGTTCATTTTGAAGTGAGCGCTAATAACGTTGAATTTGAAGTAGATGGTACGACAAATTTATCGAATATTAGTACTGATTTTTTAAGAGAATCGTATAAATACAAAATAATAATGTATTTGTATGCGAATGAAACATTGAATTTAATTGATCTTGAGAACGAATTACATATCAGTGGGTCGTCAATAACAAGGTGAATTAAAGAATTAAATGAAACGTTAGCAGGATTTGATCTAAAAATTAAAAATCGACGATTAGTTGGGACTAAAATTCAACTGAATTATTTTTATTACCTTTTTTTCATTAGGGTGGTTCCATTCACTGATCGCGAAGAACTCTTATCTAGAAATGAGACGATTAACGATTACGTTAATGTTTTAGATGAACAATATGACTTAGGATGGAAAGACGACGAGAAACTTAGAGTTTTTCTATGGCTTAAAATTTATATTCGAATTAATTCATATAAAGAGCAACATGTTCAGACATTAACGCCTATTTCTCGTGAATTAATCAAAAATAATCTCGCATACAGTAAAGTTAAATTAAGTCTTTTTAGATTTTTAAAAAAATATTCACTTTCCTTTTCTGAAGAAGATGCTGTTGGGTTCTATTACTTTTTAATTGGATTTGATTTAATTAAAAACGATTCTGAATTATATGTTCAAATTAAAGATGACGATATTGATAAAAAAACACCCATCAATAGTGCAATTAGTCTTTTTTGGAGTGATATTGAGAAATATACTTACTTCAAACGGGATTCAAAAATTTCTTATAATTTATTTAATTCATACAGCAAATTAGCCATATTTAAAGGTGAAAGTTTTAGTTATAATCGAACAATTATGGAATTTAATCGTAAATCATTAGAACGAGAAGACTTTTCGCAGATCATTCAAAAATTATTGACGGCGTATCAATCTGTTACACAGTTCGATGGCTTAAATTCGCCAGATGATTTATATTATCTACAAAATCAGTATTTATATATCTTGAATATTTTAAACTTCGAGTTTGATGACGTTTTAAAAATTGGCTTATTAATTAATCGTGATCCAATTATGGAAAAACTAACCGTAATCATTATGGAACGTGTTTTAAGCAGCGTTTTAAACGCTCAAGTAGAAATTTATCAAGAAGGTAAAGAATATGATTTAATTGTGACAAATAGGATGGGTGTTAACCAAGATCAATTTAATTCACCATTATATGTGATGTCAGAAATTGGTGTTAGTTCAGATCAAGTTATTACTGATGTCGTAAATGAAATTTTAGAAATTGATAAGGTTAGAAAAATTAACACGCAAAGCTTGGAGGAAAAATAATGAAGTATGTCATTATCGGCGGAACGCACGCAGGGATAGCTGCCGCTAGAACAATTTCAAAATCAGATCCAAATGCCGAAGTAATTATTATGGAAATGAAAGATAGCGTTAGCTATATCTCATCTGGAATTAATTTGTTATTTGATGGGGTTATTGATAACTTAGAAGAAGCGAGTTATGCGACACCTGCTGCGTTAGAGTCTGAAGGTATTAAATTGATGCTTGGTACTGAAGTGTTGCACGTTAGTACGGAGGATAAACGTTTATACTTTGTTAATGCAGATAAACAATACAGTTACAGCAACTATGACAAATTAATTTTAGCTAATGGGTCTAAGGTTGTTAAACCACATATTAAAGGGATAGATAATGAAAATGTTGTTTTTTATAAAAATTTAGAAGAATCAAAAAAGGCTATGGAACAGTTGTGCCCAACTAATAGGCGTATTTTAATTGTTGGTGCAGGATTAGTGGGGCTTGCATTAGCTAGCTCAATTTATGAGGGACGTAAAGGCGAAAAAGTTGATGTTACAGTAGTTGAAGCTATGGGAGGTGTTTTGACACGGTACGTAGATCAAGAAATTGGTAATCGGATAATTGATGATTTAAGAGAAAAAGGGATAAAGATTGTATTAAAAAATGATGTTCATGCTATTAATGTGGATGAGAATAACAAAATAGTTAGCGTTTCGACAACTGACCAAGAAATCGCCTGTGATTTAGTCGTTTTTTCGGTTGGATTAAAACCTAACAATGATTTTTTGAGAGACGCTGTTGAACTTAATCAAAATAATACCATTAAAATCAATGATTACATGCAGACAAGTGATAAAGACATCTATGCAGCAGGTGATAATGCCGGATTTAAACAAACTGTCAGCCAACGTCGAGAGTATCAACCTCTTGTTAATAACGCTATTAAAGGTGCAATTGTGGCGGCGTATAACTGTACGGGTCTATTTAGTCCTGTTAAAGTTGAAACGACGCAAGGAACAGCGGGGATGAACTTATTCGGTCATTATTTAGCAACGACAGGTGTCACTGAAGAAAACGCACCATATATCGGATTGGATGTTCTATCCAATACAATTGAAAATAAGATTCAATATGATTACGTTAAAAATGGTTCCAAAATACTTATAAAAGTTGTGTACAGGAAAGATACTGAAGTCATTGTTGGTGCACAAATTTATTCGAAACATGATATTTTAGATATGATTAATATCATGTCAGTAGCTATTAATATGCAAATGACGATGGCTAAATTATCATCAATGGATTTTTATTTTAATCCTGAATACAATAAAGCGTTAAATACTTTAAATGAAGTTGCCCTTACGAGAAGGACAAAAGACCGTCATATCAGTAAATAAGCTGTAAATGTCAAAATTTGCGAGTTAACCCTCAAATATTAATATTTTTTATGGGGAATTACATGGCATAATAAGTCTTGTAAATAAATGATTCAAAGAGTTTATTGATTAGGACACAGAATATCGAAGAGAAAATTTAGTGTGGGGACGCTTGTTTTCTAAAAAGTTGGTTGCTTAATATAATTAAGCAACTTTTTTTTTGTCTAAAAAATAAAATTGGTATAGATGTTTAATTTATTTTCTAAAGCCTTGTATACACGTTTTTCACTTGATTTGTATTTGATTTGAATTTTTTTGGTCTAACCTGTATGATAGTTTTTATAAGAAAAAAAGGGGATAAAAAATGAAAAGTTATTTACAGAGAATGGGACGTTCGTTAATGTTGCCTATCGCAGTACTACCGGCAGCAGCATTACTGGTTGGAATTGGAACTTGGTTGCCACAAGATTGGTTTGCGGCGGCATTTATGCAGGCCGGCGGAAACGCAATTCTAGGTAATCTAGCATTATTATTTGCTGCTGGTTTAGCTTTAGGAATGTCGACTAACAAGGATGGCGCAGCTGCGTTAGCTGGTGTTGTTGCATTTGAAATTCCAGTTAAAATGTTGGAACCGACTTCGGTTGCGGCTTTATTAGGAGTAAAAGTAACAGATGTTGATCCTGCATTTAGTTCTATCAGTAGTAATGTGTTTATTGGGATTATTGCCGGATTAATTGCGGCAGCAATGTATAATCGTTTCCATAGTGTGAAGTTACCAATGGCTATTTCATTCTTTAGTGGGAAACGATTAGTACCCATTATGTCAGCATTGGTAATGATTTTTGTTACCTTAGCTTTATTATTTGCATGGCCAGTTGTTTATGCTTGGTTAGTTGCATTTGGTAAGTTTATGGTTGGACTTGGATGGGTTGGAGCTGGTTTATACGGATTCTTCAACCGGCTTTTAATTCCAACCGGATTACATCAAGCGTTGAATTCAGTATTTTGGTTCGACGTTGCTAAAATTAATGATATCGGGAACTTTTGGAGTAATACAGGAATTAAAGGAACTACAGGTATGTACATGGCAGGATTTTTCCCAATCATGATGTTTGGGCTACCAGCTGGTGCGTATGCCATTTATCGAAATGCTTTACCTGAACGTAAAAAAGAAGTTGGCTCATTGATGCTAGCTGGTGCATTTGCATCATTTTTCACAGGCGTGAGTGAACCTTTAGAATTTTCATTTATGTTCGTTGCATGGCCTTTATACGTCATTCATGCGGCATTAACCGGGTTATCTTTAGCTTTTGCCGCATTTATGCACTGGACAGCTGGATTTACATTTAGTGCGGGCTTAGTTGATTACGTCTTGAGTATACGTGTACCAATGGCTAATATGCCACTAATGCTGTTGGTACAAGGTGTTGTGATGGCAATTATTTATTACACACTATTCAATTTTGCCATTAAGAAATTTAACTTAATGACACCAGGTCGCGAACCAATTACTGAAGATATTCAACTATCGCCTGAATTAGGGGATGACAAATATGCACGACAAGCTCAAATTGTTTACGCTGCTATTGGTGGTAAAGATAATTTAACAGTCGTTGATAATTGTACAACCCGTCTTCGTCTACAAGTTAAAGATACAAGCCATATTAATGAAGATGCACTTAAAGCATCAGGTGCTGCTGGGTTTAAAGTTATCGATAAAACAAATATTCAAGTCGTTATTGGAACTGAAGTTCAATTTGTTGCTGACGAGCTTGGTAAGTTATATGAGTCAAAGGCTGATTCTATTTCATTAAGTAATGAAAAGTTACAGGCTGAGACGGATAAATCAAGCGCTACAGCTAATCATAATGATTCAACGGTTATTGGTAGTGAAACGTTTTATACGGTTGCAGAGGGCGAATTAATGTCTATTTCGGATGTTAAAGATGCTACCTTTGCTGAAAAAATGTTGGGTGATGGTTATGCAGTCGAACCAGCTAATGGCGAAATTTATACACCGGTTGCTGGTAAAGTAGCAAGTATCTTTCCAACGAAACATGCAATTAGTATCACGACTGAAACGGGATTAGAAGTCCTATTACACATGGGAATTGATACCGTTCAATTAGAAGGTAAACCTTTTGAAGTGACTATTTCTGAAGGCGAAACTCTTAAACCAGGTGACTTAGTTGCGCGAGTTGATTTAAACGCAATTAAAGCTGCTGGTAAGGAAACAACGATGATGGTCGTTTTAACGAATATGGATAAAGTGTCTAATATAACGTTTGATCATTTGAATGAGACAGTTAAAGCCAATGAAGTTTCGGCAATTGTTCAAACTAAATAAGAATAAATGAAGCAGGCCAAAACTTTTGGTCTGCTTTTTTGGTATAGGTAGCTGGTTTATAAAAAAGCTTATATATAATAATATGACTCATTTAATAAGTTGTAATTGGTATTGGCAAACCGGCATGGTATAGTGACTGTAAGCGCATCATAAAATGAAGGAGGCCATTTAAATGAATCCCTATTATTTAACGTTATTGGAAAAAAGATTTCCGACTAAACAAAGTATTGTCACTGAAATTATTAATTTAGAGGCCATTCTTAATCTACCCAAAGGAACGGAGCATTTTGTTAGTGATGTTCACGGTGAATATAACGCATTTCAACATGTTTTAAGAAATGGTTCAGGAAATGTTAAACAAAAAATTCAAGAAATTTTTGAAGGCCGTTTGACTGAAGAGAGTATACAGGACTTTGCAATCTTAATTTATTATCCAGAAGAAAAACTAATTGCTAAAAAACAACAATTCACTTCACAACCTGAATTGGAGCAGTGGTATTTAGATACCATTGCCAGAATGATAGAGTTGTTACAAAAGACAGCAACAAAATATTCCCGTTCGAAGGTACGAAAGGCACTATCACCTGATTTTATGTATATAACAGAGGAATTATTATATAGTAATTCCAATGAACTTGATCAAAAAGATTATTATAATCGTATAATAGAAAATTTAATTAAATTAAATCAAGCAGAAGCATTTTTAACGGCTACAGCGTATACGATTCAAAGGTTAATCGTTGACCATTTACACGTAATTGGGGATATTTTTGATCGTGGTCCTGCGCCAGATAAAATTATGAAGACACTTCTTGATTATCATTCAGTTGACATTCAATGGGGAAATCATGATATTTTATGGTTAGGTGGTGCTGCTGGCTCGCCTTTATGTATCGCTAATTTATTGCGAATTTGTGCTAGATATAATAATTTAGCTATTGTTGAAGATGCATATGGGATTAATTTACGCCATTTAGCAACATTTGCCGATAAAACGTATCAAGATAATCCAGCATTTTCACCGAAAGTTAATTCAGCACAAGAAAAAATCAAAGAAGACGAACGACTTTTAATGACCAAAATACACCAGGCAATCGCTATTATTCAATTTAAATTAGAAGGACAGATTATTAAAAGACGTCCTGATTTTGATATGGCAAATCGTGCGATTTTAGAAAAGATTTGGAACAAAGGGTCAAAAATAGAAATCGATGGGAAACATTATTCACTACAAGATACTTGTTTTCAAACAGTTGATTGGGCAGATCCGTATAAATTAACAGATGATGAGTCAGAAATAATGGATAAATTAGTAGAATCATTTATCCATGCGACTAAATTACGAGAACATCTAGATTTTATGATGGCACGTGGTAGTATGTTTAAACGATATAATGGGAACTTGTTAGTTCACGGCTGTATTCCAGTTACACAAGAAGGTAAATTGGAGGGCTTTGAGCTAAAAGGGAAAGCATATGCAGGACCAGAATTATTAGCTTTTTTTGAAGATAATTTACGTAAAAGCTATGCTAAACCTAAAAAATCTACTGACCTTGAAACTGATTTACTTTGGTATTTATGGCAAGGACCCAAATCGCCTTTATTTGGGAAACATGCGATGAAAACTTTTGAACGTTACTTTATTAATGATGAAGAAGTTCAAGTTGAGATACCAAATGCGTATTACAAATTACGACATGATGAAGCATTTTGTCGTCATATATTAGAAGAATTCGGGCTTAATCCAGATAACGGTAAAATAATTAATGGGCATACACCAGTTAAGCGTGGGCACAAGCCGGTTATGGCCAATAAAAAGATGATTGTGATTGATGGTGGTTTCTCAAAAGCTTACCAATCAACTACTGGAATTGGTGGATATACGCTGCTCTCTAATTCATATGGCTTACAATTAGTTGCTCACCAACCCTTTACGTCTAAGTGGGATTCAATTGAAAATGGGACAGATATTATTTCAGTGAAACGAATTATTGATAGTGAAGTTAAAAGACAAACAATTGCTGAAACTGATATGGGAAAAGAACTTGCTAGTCGTGTTGTAGAATTAAAAAAATATTTACAGAGTAAATAAAAAATCTTACTGAAAAGTAAGATTTTTTATTTAGGTTATGATTTTCTGTGTAAAAGGAGAAAAGTAAGCCAGCAAATATTAGTGTGTAAATGTAAAAAAGATTGCGGTATACTAGTGGTAAGCGTTTTCTTTTAGCGTGTAAGGGAGTAGTGATAACTTGGGAGATCGAAAAAATGATATTTATAATCTTTTAAAAAATAAGGAAATAGCGATGGATGCGACACAGATTGCAGACGAGCTTAATTGCAATCGCGCAAATGTGAGTCGTTATTTGAATGATTTATATAAAAATGGTGACGTTACAAAAAGTGATGGGCGCCCTGTTCTCTATCAGTGGGCATCACTTGAAGAAAAAGAAACACGTCAAAAAGAAATTAATGATAAAAGTGTTAAAGAGATGAGTTTCAAAAAGTTAATCGGGTCTAATGATTCATTAAAGGTTATGATCCAACAAGCCGAAGCAGCCATTTTATATCCACCAAGAGGACTACACACAATTATTTTTGGTGAAACGGGAACGGGTAAATCTTTGTTTGCTGAATGTATGTATCAGTTTGCATTAGAATCAGAAATGGTGAAGGCTGATGCGCCTTTTATCCGGTTTAATTGTGCGGATTATGCGAATAATCCACAGTTACTTTTTGCGCATATATTTGGTGTTAAAAAAGGGGCCTACACAGGTGCTGATCAAGATAAAAAAGGATTAATGGATAAAGCTAACGGTGGTATTTTATTCTTAGATGAAATTCATCGATTACCTCCTGAGGGACAAGAAATGCTCTTTACCTTTATTGATAAGGGGTTTTATCGGCCTTTAGGAGAGTCTTCAATTACTAAAGAAGCGAGTGTACAGATTATTGGGGCAACGACTGAAACGTCAGAAAATTTTTTGAGCACATTTAATCGACGTATTCCAATGGCAATTACATTACCGCCTATCTCAAAACGAACAATTGATGAACGTTATGGGATAGTCATGAATTTTTTTGAACAAGAAGTCGGTAGATTGAGCCAAGATATTATTGTTGAGCGAGATGCGATGCTTGCATTAATGTTATACGAGCCTGAAGCAAATATTGGTCAAATTCAGAGGGATATTAAAGTTGTTTGTGCAAAGGCCTTCTTGTATTTTAGAACGCATGAAACGGCTTCGTTATATATCAGATTAAAAGACTTACCATTGAATGTTCAAAAAGGACGTTTGGAAGGTAAATCCAAATATAAAAAAATTGATGTCTTAATGGAACGTTTAGCGAAACGAACAAATGAAAAAAATACAAAAGTTGTGACTTTTAAAAATAGCGAAACGGTAGAAAAAAACGATCAAAAACCAACGGTTTATGAAACAATTGATAAAAAAGTGAGTGAAACTGATAAACAGAATTTTAAATCACTAAATCTTAAAACGTTAATCGATTCAGATGATAAAGGTTATTTTAAAGATTACATTGAACAATTATCGGGTGAAGGCGTTCGAAAAGAGTTACTACCAGATGATATTTGGACGGTTACCAATGAAGTTTATGACTTAGCCCAGAATAAATTAGGGCAAAAATATAATGAAAATGCACGATTTGCATTTGGATTACACCTTGTTAGTGCTATTGAAAGAATCAGGAAAAATGTCGCAATTATTCATCCTGATTTAAATAATTTACGACAAAAAAATCCAAAAGCCTTTCGTGTTGCACTGGAAATGGCAGATAAAATTGAACATGAATTTGATATTGAAATTCCATTAGATGAAATTGGATTTATTACAATGTTTTTGAGCTCTGATTTAAGTGTTAAGAAACAACAAAATGAAATTAAAGTCGGTATCATCGTGCTAATGCACGGGGCATCAACGGCTTCTTCTATGTTACAGACAGCACAAGAATTACTTGGTACAACAAAGGGAAAAGCAATTAATATGCCACTTGATGTAAATGTTTCGGAAATTTATGATCAAGTACGAGATTATGTACTGGATAGTCAGGAACAATTGAAAAAAGGGTTATTACTTTTAACTGACATGGGCTCTTTAACTAGTTTTGCATCAATGTTAGGTGAAGAAACAGGGATTAATATTCGAGCTGTTTCAATGACGAGTACGTTAGTTGTGCTTGAATCATTAAGAATTGCGATTGCCGGTCGTGAACTAGAAGATATTTACGCAAATGCACAACATATTTTTGAATCGTCTGTAAAAGAGCAGTTTTTCCATATGCATCCTAGGAAAAAAGCAGTTATCGTAGCTTGTTTTACCGGCGAAGGTGTCGCCGCAAGATTATATGATCGTATTATGCCAATTGTAAACGAAGACGAAGTTAAAGTAATTCGGATGCAATATTTAGAAAAAGATGCATTTAAAAAGCACATTAATACATTAATGCGCGATTATGATGTGAAGGCAATTGTTGGTACCGTCGAGGTTTCTTACCAAAGAGTGCCATTCTTTTCTGCTTTAGATATCTTTAATGATGAAACCTTACAAGTTTTGCAGCGGATGTTGTCTGATAACGACTTAACGCGAGAAACAATTAATGCATTGGAAGGTAGTATTAATTCAGTTAATTCTGTCCCAGATTTAATTCATACTATTCAAACCATGATTATTAAAATTTAATCAGATTTACAGATTGTTCTTGATCCAGAGATTATCGTAGGGATCATGATGCATCTAGCATTTCTAGTAGATTCAAGATTGAAAAATCAATCAATTAAACCGTTTAAGAATGTCCAAGAATTTTCAGCTGAGAATCATTTACAGATGGAAATAGTTAAAACGGCCCTGATTATTGTTGAAAAAATGTATAATATTAAGATTTCAGATGATGAAGTTGCCTATATTGTCCAAATTTTTATGGGTAATACGTTGAATAAAGTCAGTGTGTAATAGTGACTAGTAGTGTGCAAATAAAATAAAAGACCATCGAAAGCGCTTTCTTAAAGCCTTTTCGATGGTCTTTATTTTTGGCATGGAACTTGCGTATATAAGAGTATAAATAGAAAAAGGAGTGGCAAATTATGAAAACGATTATGTTAGTTTGTTCAGCGGGTATGAGTACAAGTTTATTGGTGTCAAAAATGCAAAAGGCTGCAGAAGCAGAGAACTATGATTCAGAAATCTTTGCAGTTGGTGCTTCAGAGGCAGATTCAATGCTTGAATCAAAACCAGTTGATATTTTAATGTTAGGCCCACAAGTTCGTTTTATGAAAGATGAATTTGAAAAAAAGGTTGCTGACAAAAATATTCCGGTAGAAGTTATCAATATGCAAGATTACGGCATGATGAATGGCGAAAAAGTTCTTGCAACAGCTAAAAGCTTAATTAAATAAAAAATAAAAGGGGTAATCAGATATGAACGAAAATGATGCACAAATGCAAACAATCATGGGGCTGATTGTTAATGGTGGAAACGCTAAAAGTGATTCTATGGAAGCAATTCACGCCGCTAAAAAAGGCGATTTTGAAACCGCAGCTGCTAAGTTAGCTGATGCTGACAAATCACTCATTGAAGCACATCATTCTCAAACAGCCATGTTAACGCAAGAAGCTTCAGGGGATCCGGTACCAGTTAGTTTATTAATGGTTCATGGACAAGATCATTTAATGAATGCGATTACATTTAGAGACTTAGCTGGTGAGGTAGTAGATCTATACAAAAAAATAGGATAAGTACTAAACTTTAAGGAGGAACTACTCATGGACAAATTTATAAAATGGATGGATATTCACTTTATTCCAGTAGCTTCAAAAATTGGGGCACAAAGACATTTGGTGGCAATTCGAGATGCATTCGTTGTTATTATGCCACTTATGATTTTAGGTGCTCTGGGAACATTAATTAATAACTTACCAATTCCAGGTTTTTCAAATTTTATGGACGGACTATTTCCTAAAATAGTTAACGATGTTCCAATCTGGAAGGGTGTAGGAGCAGGCGTTTGGAATGCTAGTTTTGGTATTATGTCATTATTCGTTGCATTCTTAGTAGCTCATAACGTTGCAAAATCATATGGTAAAGATGGTATGGCTGCTGGTACAGTATCAGTTGCTTCATTCTTCGCTTTAGGTGGTTTGCAATTAGCTGGGATGTCTTCAGTAGGATTATTCGTTGCACTTGTTGTCGGTTTGGTTTCAGCAGAATTATTCCAACGTTTAAGTGGTAACAAACATTTAATCGTTAACATGCCTGATGGTGTTCCACCTGCTGTTGCAAAAGCATTCGCTTCATTATTTCCAGCAATGATTGTTGTTACAATCTTTGCCTTTATCAATACATTATTCCAAGGATTCGGCGTAACTGATATTATTGCATCATTCTACAAACTTGTTCAAGAACCATTTATGGGCTTGGCAAATTCATATCCATCAGCATTATTATTAGCATTTATTGCACCATTCTTATGGTTCTTTGGTTTACATGGAGCTAATATGATTGATCCATTAATGCAAACAATTAACGCACCTGCTATTGCAGCTAACGTTAAAGCACTTAGTGAAGGTAAAACAATTCCTTTTATCGTTAACAAACCTTTCTTCGATTCATTTGTTAACTTAGGTGGAACTGGTGCAACTATTGGTTTGATTATTGCCATCTTCATTGTTGGTCGTAAAAATAAACCTTACAAAATGATTGGATCACTATCAGCAGCTCCTGGTATTTTCAATATCAATGAACCAATGATGTTTGGACTTCCAATTGTGTTGAATCCAATTATGTTCGTACCATTTATTTTGACACCAATGGTACTTGTGACTGTTGCGTATATTGCAACCGCCACTGGAATTGTGCCAGCAGCAACGGTAATGCCCCCATGGGTTACACCACCAGTAATTGGCGGGATTTTGGCAACTAAGAGTTTAGCTGGTGGGGTTTTAGCCGCAGTTAATGTGGTTATCTCAGCGTTAATTTACGCACCATTCGTTATCTTAGCAACAAAACAAATTGAAAAAGCTGAAGCAGAAGCTGAAGCAGCAAAAAAATAAAATAAAAGCGAATCTCTTTACGTTATTCTGTAAAGAGATTTTGTGTTAAATAAAGGAGTTTACTATGGTTAAATATGAATTTCCAAAAGATTTCTGGTGGGGGTCAGCTGCGAGTGGACCACAATCTGAAGGTCGTGTTTCAGGAGATGGAAAAGCTGATAATATTTGGGATGCTTGGTATCAAGCAAGCCCTGAAAAGTTCTTTAATCAGGTTGGACCCGAAAATACATCAAGGGTTTATCAAAAATACCAAGAAGATATCTCTTTGATGAAACAAACAGGTCATAATTCATATCGGACTTCAATTCAGTGGTCACGTTTGATTCCAAATCCATTCACTGGAGAGGTTAATCCTGAAGCTGTTACCTTTTATAACCATTTAATAGATGATTTAATTGCCGCTGGAATTGAACCTTTTATGAACCTTTACCATTTTGATATGCCAATGGTGTTACAAGAAAATGGTGGTTGGTTAAATCGTGAAGTTGTAGACTTGTATACGGACTATGCAGAAACTTGTTTTAAATTATTTGGCGATCGCGTTAAAAAATGGTTTACTCAAAATGAACCGATTGTTCCAGTTGAGGGTGGGTATTTATATGGATGGCATTTACCTGATGAACGTAATTTAAAGCATGGTGTCCAGGTGGCTTATCATGAAGCATTGGCAAGTGCTAAAGCAGTTGAAAAGTATCATTCACTCAATTTAGGTGGCACAATTGGGATTATTTTAAATTTAATGCCAACGTATCCAAAAGATGAGACAAATCCAGCAGATGTTAAAGCAGCCAAATTTGTTGATGGATTCTTTAATCGTTCATTTTTAGATCCCGCAATTAAAGGCACTTTCCCTCAAGATATTGTTGAGTGGTTGCATGAATATGACTTAATGCCAATCTATCATCAAAGTGATTTAGATGTTATTAAAGAAAATACTATCGATTTATTAGGCGTTAATTATTATCAACCAAGGCGAGCAGCGGCGAAAATAATTAAAGCCGAACCAGAAGGTGAAAATGGCTGGATGCCTGAAGATTTTTATACAGTATACGATATGCCTGGAAAAAAAGTTAATCCTTATCGTGGCTGGGAAATTTATGAAAAAGGAATTTATGATGCACTAATCAATATTAAGGATAATTATGGTAATATTGATTGTTTCATCTCTGAAAATGGGATGGGTGTTGAAGATGAAGCCAGATTTATTAATGCAGATGGGCAAATTAATGATGATTATCGAATTGAATTTGTTCAAGATCATTTGAAATGGGTTCATAAGGCACTTGAAGAAGGTAGTAACGTTCATGGCTACCATATGTGGACATGTATGGATAATTGGTCATGGTTAAATGCTTACAAGAACCGTTACGGATTTATTAGTGTTGATTTAGATAATGAAGCAAAACGCACAATTAAGAAGAGCGGTTACTGGTTTAAAAAAATGACAGAACAAAATGGATTTAATGACTAAAAATGGAGGCGAATGACTGATGGAAATGGAAATGAAATTAAAAATGCCTGCAGATTATCTATTTGATCAAATTATGGAGTCCGTACTATATGATATTAAAGATCAGACAGGTCAGAAATTAACAAAAAATCAATTAGAGGGTTTTGCGTTCACGAAAAAGTTTTCAAAAACACAATCAGCTGCTTTAAAAGTAACAAAAATAGTTGAAAACGAAAGTTATCATTTTCAAACGGATAACAATCGTAATAAATTTGATGTAAGTTACGATATTAAGGTAATTGATGATAAACGTTGTTTGTTAAGTTATAAAGAAGTCATGACTTCTAAAGGCAAGATGCAACAAATGAATGATGCCTTCATGAGTATTCTTATGAGTTTCTTTAAGAAGAGAAATTTCAAAAAAATGCTTAAACAAATTGAAAATAAGTATGCAACTAATTAGACTAAAAATAAAGAAGCAAACCGTATTTATCGGTTTGCTTCTTTATTTTTAGTCTAAAATTTCAACACCAATACCGATAACACCAGGGCCAGCATGAACACCAAGAGCAGGTGATGCATCGCCAAAGTAAAAATGTTCAGCATTTGGATACTTAGTTTTTAAGGTTTCGAAGATACTTGCTGCTAAAGGCTCATTATTACCATATGCAACGGCTATATCGAAATGAAGAGAATCGCCAATCTTATCATCAACGAGTGATAATAATTTTTTTAGTGCAGCTTTTTCGCCTCGAGCTTTTGCAATAGGATAATAAATACCATTTTCATCACATGAAATAATTGGTTTGATGTTTAAGAGATTCCCCATAAGACCAGAGACACGTCCAATACGGCCACCAACTTGAAGATAGTGTAGGGTTGGTAAATAGAAAAAGACACTACTTCTATCAACCGCTAGTTGAACCTTTGTGACAATTTCGTCAAAATAATTGCCTTCTTTAATTAAGTTTGATGCTAAAATA
This sequence comes from Dellaglioa sp. CoH-55-MRSF-7, assembly GCF_056782235.1. The sequence goes on along the minus strand of NZ_JBXAYI010000001.1, from coordinate 181,726 downwards.
CCAGCTAATCCACCACCAATACCAACATTTTTTGTATCGATGACTTCAACAGTTAATGATGATAATTTGGCGAATGTTTTAATTGAATTATAAGTACCAGACAAACCGCTTGAGATCGTTGTTGCAATAACATGTGTATAGCCATCGGCTTTAATTTGGTCAAAAACGTCGTTAATTGAGCCACCTGAAGGCGTTGCGGTTGTTGGAATCTCAGTCTCCATACGTTCATAAACTTCCGCAGGTGAGATAGAGATACGATCTAAGTAAGTTGCATCACTGAATGTAATTAAAATAGGGACCATATAAATATGTTCCTGTTCCATAAATTCTTTAGGAATATCCGAACCTGAATCTACTAATACTGCTATTTTTTCTTTACTCATCATTTAATTGGCCTCCTTCATTAATATAACTAATTTTTCACTGATAATATGATTAATCACGGCACTTGCAGCCGTTCGTTGTTCTAATTCAATGATTGTTGTTTCAGTCGTGACGGGCTTTAAGTTGGTATCAAAGGTTAAAGATTTAAGTTGTTCGTTAAAAATTAAAGCGAAGTTCATGTAAGCATCTTCAGATGAGTTATCGACTAAAATTTGGTCGATACCATTCTTGATAACATCTAACGGAAAAGCAGATTTTAAAACAGTAATAACAATGATTGCTGCTAAATGTTCCTTGCGATATCTTTTTTTGATGGGTTTAAACATAACTTCTTTTTTTACGTAATTATTGACCATTGTAGGTGTTACAGGCATTAAGTGTAATGGCTCTAAGTATTGATTAACAAGTTTCACGGATTGATCCATATAAAGGTCTAATTCCGGGAAATCTTGCCAATCAGGTAATGTAATTTTCTTTAAGCTATCTAGCCAATTTAAAAAAGATGATGGAACTTTTTGGCTCAAATGATAACCCCCCTTAACGTAATATCTTTATATTAGCATTTACATCTAGAGTTGTAAACTAGATTTAACTGTTTCTTAAAGTATATAAAAATAGCATGTTTATATGAAGATAAAAGTTGTACACTATAAGGGTATTTAATAATGAGAAGGAGTGAATTATTTATGATGGAACAAGCATGTACAACAATTTTAGTTGGTAAGAAGGCCACAATTGATGGCTCAACGATGATTGCTAGAAATGATGATACGTTTTTGCCTATTACACCACAACGATTCTTGATGTACCCTGCAGTAACCGGACGTCATGAAACGTTAACTTCGAATAAAAATGGGTTTACTGCACCATTACCAGAAAATGGGTATCGCTGGACAGCAACACCTAATGTTGAGGTATCCAGCAAAGGTGTCTTTGATGAAAGTAGTATTAATGAAAAAAATGTTGCAATGAGCGCAACAGAAAGTGTCTATGCGAATGAACGTGTTTTAGCATACGATCCTTTAATTAAAAATGGTTTAGCAGAAGATTCATTACAAACAATGGTTGCACCTTATATTAAATCAGCAAAACATGGTGTTGAATATTTAGGGGCTTTAATTACAAAATACGGTTCACCTGAAGGAAATGGTGTCTTATTTAGTGATAAAAATGATGTTTGGTACATGGAAATTGTTACCGGACATCACTGGATTGCACAACGTATTCCAGATGATGCTTATGCTGTTGCAGCTAATCAAGTTGCTATTCAAGAAATTGATTTTGATAATACAGATAACTTTATGTGGTCAGACGGTATCCGTGAATATGTAGAAGAGCATCATTTAAACCCTGATAAAACAGGCTGGAACTTCCGTCATATTTTTGGAACAGACACAGAAAAAGATCGTCATTACAACACACCTCGTGTCTGGTATGGTCAACGTTGTTTGAATCCAGAAATTAAGCAAGAACCAACTTCAAGTGAATTACCATTCATTTGTTACGCAAATAAAAAAATCAGTGTTGAAGATGTGACTGCTATTTTAGGTTCACATTACAATGAAACACAATATGATCCATTTGGTCATGGTGCTGATGAAGATCGTTTACGATTCCGTCCTATTTCAATGAATAGAACACAAAATGCACACGTTCTTCAATTGAGAAATAATGTTGATGATGCACATTCTGCATTAATGTGGATCTGTTTAGGTGTTCCAGCATTTGCACCATTTGTGCCATTCTACACGAATGCAACAGACACAGACCCAAGTTACAGCGAAACACCGTTAACACTAGATATGAATAGTGCTTATTGGATGTATCGTACGGTTTCGATGTTAACAGAATCACATTATTCTCATTTTATTCAAGAAAATGTTGATTACTTAAAGGCATGTCGTCAACAGTTGAAGACGATGGTTGCTGATATTGATGCAGCATCTACAGATATGAGTGGGGATGAATTAACAAACTACCTCACACAACAAAATTACGCAATTGTTGCTGATATGCGTGAAAGAACGATGAACATGATTGGTCAATTCATTACTGAAGGATTAACATTATCTAAATTAACATTTAACATGGATGCTAATTTATAAAAATAATATTTAACATGGATGCTAATTTATAAAAATAATATTTAAATACTTTGTACGCAAAAAGGCGTAATTCCAATATAACTTTGGAATTATGCCTTTTTGCGTACCCACATATATTAAGTACAGATAATTATTTTTAATGTAAGTTAGTTCATAAGTGTGCCAGTTTAATTTGATTCAAAAACAAAATAAGAGCGTTTATTAAATTCATTTCTTGATTTTGAGTACTCGATGGCGTGACCATTCACAAGCCAAACAATTTGTTCTACTTCTAATATTGGCGTTTGTTCAACAACGTTTAAATAATTGATATCTAATTCAGTGGCTTGTCTGGCTTGTATTTTTCTAGACATACCTGACATATTTAACCCTAACGTATTTTTAATATAACTATATATGGAAGTTTCCAGTACGGATTTTGATAAACCTGGAACTAATTTAACAGGCATGTACGTATCTTCCAAGATGAAAGGATTTCCATCTAAAAGTCGGAGTCTAATAATATGGTATGTTGGCTCTTCTGCACTAATATTTAAATGAGTTTGAACCTCTTTTTGAGGGAATACAACTTCAAACTTAATGACGTGACTTGTTATTCTGTCCCGTCCTTCTTGTTTACTTAATCCATCAAAATTATCTGCCGGTGCATCAACGCTATTGATAAGAGTCGAGGGACCTATAACAACTGTTCCAAAACCAGATTTTTTTAATATAAATCCTTCTCGTGCTAAGTCATCTAACGCCTTCTTTAAGGTTATTGAACTGACATCGAAGCTAGCAGATAATACTTTTTGATCAGGTAAAATGCTACCTTTTGGATATATATTAGAAAGTATTCGTTCCCGAATTATATTTTTAACTAACTCATATTTTTTCATAAATCCCTGTTCCCCCATAGATTTTAATGTCAAATTTAGTATTATTTAAACTTTAGGTGCGATTTTAAAAAGTATATTACTCTGCTTATTAAAAATTAGATCTCAAAAAAAATAGGTATGATGTAACTATTTTAGAATTAGAGAATATTGTACCGATATTTAGTATGACTAATTAATCGGTTAATACCGAATTATAACACTCAACTACCCTCTTTTCTATATAAGTGATAGCCAGAGTTTAATAAAACATATATCTTTTGTATAACAAAAGTATTGTTTTATTATACAAAAGATATATAATAGTAAATGAAAGCGATTTCTTAGTTAAAAAATAATTTATTAGAAGAAGGGTTGATTGATATATGATAAATGAAAATAAGATGCCTAAAGGTTTTTATTGGGGTAATTCTGTATCAAGTATGCAGACAGAAGGAGCATGGCAGGCAGATGGTAAAGGGCTATCAGTTTATGATATCCGTGACTCAGATAAAGGTGTATCCGATTGGCACGATGCGATTGATGAGTTTAACAGATATGAAGAAGATTTGGATTTAATTGCAGATATGAATATGAATATGTATCGCATTCAGATATCGTGGACTCGAATAGTACCTGATGGTGATGGAACTATCAACGAGAAAGGTTTTGAGTATTATGACCGATTAATTGATGGGATGATTAAGCGTGGTATTGAGCCAATGGTTTGTCTCTATCACTTTGACATGCCGTTAGCGTTGGCCCAAAAGCAAAGTGGATTTCTATCTCGTAAAACTGTTGATGCTTTTGTTAGGTTTGGGAAAGTCGTTATTGATCATTTTTCAGACAGAGTTAAATATTGGATTACATTTAATGAACATAATCTATACTTCACTGATGAAACATTTCATATTTCTGGATATACCAAGACGGAAAAAACAATTGACGATATGTATACCATATTCCATCATACGATGATAGCTCACGCACAAATTGCACAATATATTCATGAACAATATAAAGAACTTAAGATTGGAGGTATGTTGGCATATACACCAGTTTATCCAGCAACGACTAATCCAAAAGATTCTTTTGCAGTAAGAAAACAAAATGAATTTATTTATGAAAATCTAAATTCGTTATTTGTCGGACAATCATATTCTCCTGAAGTACTTAAATATATAGAAGTGAATAATATTCAAATGGATTTTAAAGATAGAGATAAGCAATATTTAAATAAAATTAAATCTGATTTCATTTCCTTTAGTTACTATCGCACAATGGTCATGGATGCTGATAAAATTCCAAGTGACGAGGCACCAAATAGATATATGAATTATAGTGTAGAAGAAAATACTTATTTATCTAGTAGTGAGTGGTCATGGAATATTGATCCCTTAGGATTCCGAAATGTAATTACAGATTTGCATAATCGTTATAGATTACCTGTATTTCCAATTGAAAATGGAATTGGCATCAAGGAGCACAGGGACAGCACAAATATAATCCAAGATGATGCTCGAATTGAATATCATAAAAGTCATATTAAGGCTATGAAGGATGCAATGTTTATTGATGGTGCTCAAGTTGTGGGCTATCTGGGTTGGGGATTAATTGATATTCCTAGTTCACATGGTGACATGGAGAAAAGATATGGTGCAGTTTTTGTTGATAGAACAAATCATGATTTGAAAGATATGAAGAGAGTTCCAAAAAAATCATATTATTGGTTTAAGGATATCTTAGAAGAGAATGGAGAAAAAATATAATGGAAAATAAAACTGAAAATAAAGCAAACACGTTCATTACGAATAAGTTATTACCTATAATTATGAAATTTGTGAATACAAAACCTATAAGGGCTCTGCAAGATGGAATGGTATACGCATTACCTTTTATTATTATAGGATCCATATTTTTAATTTTGTCCAATTTCCCGGTGCCAAGTGTTGCAGATGCGCTTAAAGATTCAGGTTGGTCAGCATTTTTCACACAAGCATATACAACAACATTTGGTATTTTATCTATCTGGGCGGTAGTTGGTATCGCGTACGTATATGTTCGTAATGAGGGATATGAGGCATTACCCGCTGCATTGACAGCATTATCATCTTTCTTGATGTTACAGATGCTCCAAGTGGCCGCACCTTTAGCCGGAGTAATGGGTAAAAATGGAGCAGGTATTGTTAACAGTGCTGGTAAAGAGGTCCTAAGTGGTTCTGCAATAACAGAAAATATAGACAAATTACCTCATTCGCTTCAATCATTCATGCAGTCGCCAGTTAATGGTGTAATTAACATTAGTTGGTTGAGCGGTCAAGGAATGGTGGCTGCAATTATTGTAGGTATTTTGGTAGGTTGGGCATATACAAAAATGATTAAAGCTGGTTGGAAAATAACACTCCCAGAACAAGTGCCAACTAGTGTTGCTAATCAATTTACTGCCATGATTCCATCTGGTGTTATATTAACTGTTACTATGTTAATCTTTGCTTTAATTAAGACAGTGTTAAATACAGATATGTTAAATCTCATTTATAAGATGTTAGCAGCACCTATGCAAGGACTATCAGATTCATTAATTGGGGCTATATTGATTGCCTTCTTAGTATCATTCTTTTGGTTCTTTGGTGTTCACGGAGGACTGATTGTCGGTGGAATTGCAGGAGCCTTCTTAATTCCTAATACTTCTGGAAACGCTGCTTTATATCAAGCTGGTAAATTATCGTTAGGTAACGGGGCACATATTGTTACTAATGAATTTTATAATAATTTTATTAACTTGACGGGATCTGGAATAACCATCGGACTAGTTATTTTCACACTAGTTGCAGCTAAATCTGTTCAGCTTAAAACAATCGGTAAAATTGAGCTTATTCCAGCTATTTTTAATATTAATGAGCCTTTTCTTTTCGGATTACCTTTAGTTATGAATCCATTTTTAGCTATACCATTTTTCATGGTACCAGTTATTGTAGCAATCTCTACTTATGGGGTAATTTATTTCGGAATTGTACCACCTTTAAATGGTGTTGCGGCACCTTGGACAACGCCAGCAGTTATTTCAGGATTTTTAATTGGAGGTTGGAAGATGGCCTTATGGCAAGCGGTAACGTTAGTAATATCAGCTGTCGGATACTATCCATTCGCTAAAAAATATGATCAATATTTATGTAATCAAGAACAAGAGCAAGAATTAAATAATAAAGCAGAGTGAAAGGAATAAAAAATCATGGAGAAAAAAATTATTATGTTAGCTTGTTCAGCTGGTATGTCTACATCTCTACTAGTATCAAAAATGCAGGCGGCAGCTTCTAAGCAGAAAAAAGATTATGAAATATTTGCAACATCAACATCAGATGTAGACCATCAAATTGAAAGTGTTCATCCGGATGTATTGTTATTAGGGCCACAGGTCAGTTATATGAAGGAAGAAATTAAAAGTAAAACTGATGCTGCTGGAATTCCTATGGACGTCATTGATATGCTAGATTATGGGATGATGAACGGTGAAAAAGTATTACAAACAGCAGTAAATTTAATTGCGGAATAAAATAAATTTAGTGAAATGGGGATGAAAAATATGAATGATAAAGATATGACTGTAATAATGGGAATTATTATGGAATCGGGGAATGCGAAGGGATTTGCCGCTCAAGCAATCCGCATGGCTGAGCAGTCTGATTTTTCTAAATCTGATGATTTTATGAACCAAGCACAAGAGGCGTTAACTAAGGTGCACAATATCCAAACTACTTTGTTAACAAAAGAGGCCAATGGTGAAAAAACGAAACTTAATTTGTATTTGATACATTCGCAAGATTGGCTAATGACGAGTATCTGTTATATTGATTTAGCTAAAGAAATTATAACTATGTATAAATCAATTAAAAAAAACGCCGTATAAAATGACGCATTATAGACGTGCTATGAGAACTTCTTTAATTTAATACGTTTATTAAAAATTATAATTATCAGATACTAAAAATATTAGTCGAATGACTGAAAAGGAGAACAATGGGAACTATATTAGCAATTGATATTGGTGGGACAACCGTAAAGTATGGAGAATGGAAAGAAAATCAGTTCATTTCACGTGGTAAGAGGGAGACCCCTGAGACGTGGAAAGATATGAAAACTTTAATTAAAAATTTATATAATAGTTGTCAGAACGCTGAAGGTATAGCCATTAGTTCTCCAGGATCAGTTGATACGGTAAATGGAATTATTCATGGGATTAGCGCCATCCCTTATATACACAATTTTCCGATTAGGGATGAGTTGGAACAATATTTAGGCGTACCAGTTTCTATACAAAACGATGCTAATTGTGCAGCATTAGCTGAGAATTGGATTGGAAACGCTAAAGATGTAGATGATTTTGTTTCTATTATCATTGGATCTGGAGTTGGTGGTTCTGTAATAATGAATAAAAAATTAAAGGCCGGAAGTAATCTATTTGGTGGCGAATTTGGGTACATGATTTTAGATGTAAATGATGATCGTACTTTCAGTGAGTTGGTTAGTCCAGTAAATCTTGCCAAACAGTATTCTTCAGAAAATAATCGTGAAATTAACGGAAAACAATTATTTGATTTATCTGACTCTGGTGATGATAAGGCATGCCAAATTGTAGATGATTTTTATAAACATTTAGCCGTAGGAGTGTTTAATCTACTTGTATCGTATGATCCTGACCTTGTTTTAATTGGAGGCGCTATATCTGAAAGACCTGGTTTGATTAAAACACTAAATAAATATATTAATCAATTAATCATTGCCAAACGTGCGGATGGCCTTAAGTATAATTTAAAAACATGTTATTTTTATGGAGATGCTAATATGATTGGCGCAATATACCAATATAAAACAAATTTCATAACCTTTAACACTATTTAAATATAAAAAAGCTCATAATTATTAGATTTAGATCTAATAATTATGAGCTTTTTGTATTGAATGTTCTATTTTTTACAGCTATTTATTAATTTCTTCAATAGTACCCTTAGCGTCTTTTTCAACTTTCATATCTGAAATTGAGATATAACCTAATTTCTTGATTAAGCCGTTTTGAATTTTGTCTGATTGAATATAACCAATAAATTTAGCTGTTGCGTAGTTAGGAGAACCTTTAGTATACATATGTTCGTATGACCAAATTTTCCAATTGTTTGTTTCAACATTTTTTGATGTTGGTTTAACGTTATCAATAGATAATGCTTGGATGTTATCTTTTAAGTACGAGAATGCTAAGTAGCTGATGGCACCTGGTGTTGAAGATACCATTTTTTGAACTGTACCGTTTGAATCTTGTTCTTGTGTTTGTTTAGCTGTTTTATTTGGAAGGATACTACTATCAAATACGGTACGTGTACCCGAACCAGAAGCACGATTAATGACAACAATCGCTTGGTCTGCTCCGCCAAGTTCTTTCCAGTTTGTTGTCTTACCTAAGAAAATGTTAGCAAGTTGTGCTTTTGAGAGGTTAGTTACTTTTGTATCTTTGTTGACAACAGGTGCAATACCAACAACGGCAACTTTGTGATCAACAATCTTTTTAGCATCTACGCCGTCTTTTTGTTCTGCAAAAATGTCAGAATTACCAACGGTAACAGCACCTGTAGAAACTTGGCTTAAACCAGTACCTGAGCCACCACCTTGCACGCCAATTGTTAAACCTGAATTATCTGCTTGATAGGTTTCAGCTGCTTGTTCAACTAAAGGTTGTAAAGCAGTTGATCCAACAATAGTAATTTTACCTGTAATTTTTGATGAATCATCTGAAGAAGATGATGATTTACCACATCCTGCCAACAATAAAAGACCCATTGCTGCTATCGAAATAATTGCTGTTTTCTTTCTCATAATTAACTTCCCCTTTTATTTTGTATTCGTATTTAAGAACAACTTCATAATATCAGTTAAATGTTATGGTTCTGTATGAATCGTGTAATGATTTACACCTGAAATTGTAAAGAATGGGTAAAGGTGGAGCGAAATACTTTGCTTTTGTGAGTGTGATTATCTATAATAAAAACCAGCTCATTATGACAGTCTGTCATAAAAACGGAAATAGGGGGAGACAAATTGATTCTAGAAATAAAAAACGTTTCAAAAACGTATAATATGGCTGGTGGTACGACATTCAAGGCTTTAAAAGACATTAATGCTTCTTTTGACAAAGGAGAATTAGTTTCAATAGTTGGTGAATCCGGAAGTGGTAAATCAACATTAATGAACTTAATAGGTGGATTGGATTCAAATTTTGATGGCGAAATTACGTATAATGGTGAAAATATTGGTGATTTTTCTGAAAAAGAACTTGTTAACTTTCATAAGAAGAGTATTGGATTCATTTTTCAAAATTTTAATTTAATTCCTCATTTAAGTTTGATTGATAACGTTGCTATGGCAATGACGCTTTCAAATGTTGATAAATCAGTACGTGTCAAACGTGCTAAAAAATTATTAACAGACGTTGGGTTACAAGATCATATGACAAAGAAGCCAGATCAAATATCTGGTGGGCAAAAACAACGTGTTGCTATTGCACGTGCCTTAATGAATGATCCTGATGTCATTATTGCTGATGAACCAACAGGTGCTTTGGATTCAGAGACAACTGATGCTGTCTTAGAAATTATCAAAGATATCGCAAAGCGTGGTAAATTAGTTTTAATGGTTACTCATTCAGATCGCGTTGCGGCATATTCAAGTCGTGTTGTACGAATTGATAATGGTGCAATTATTTCTGATTCCGAACAAGAACAATTAGAGTTGCATACTAATGAAGATGAATTTAAAGGCGAAACGCCTAAGAATTTAAGTCTATGGTCTGCAATTCGATTAGCTGCACTTAATATGAAAGCTAAATTTTCTCGTAATTTACTTGTTGCTATTGGCTCAAGTATTGGGATTATGTCTGTTGTTTTAATGTTATCGCTTGGAAAAGGGGTAACAAGTTATATAAAGGATACGATGACTAGCTACGTGAATCCCAATGTGACTGAAGTTCATATGAAGGCAAAAACAAGTTCTTCAAGTAGTAGTTCTAAAACAGCAACACCAGCTGCTGGTTCTCAAGCCCAAGCAGCGCAAGCTAAAGAACAACAAAGTCAAATGGCTGCAATTACTGGTCAGACAGGATCATTTTCTAAAAAAGATATTAATAAGTTAACAAATATTAAACATGTGAATGAGCTACAAAAGGGTTATACAGCAATTTCACTAGGTACAAATACAGTTTCATATAAGGATAAAAAAGCTAGTTTGATGCAGTTGGGTACAATGAACTCAGGTATTACAAAATCAAACATTACCAAGGGTACTAAACCAGGTAAGGATGGCATTTTATTAGATAAAACAACTGCAGATTCATTAGGCAAGAACATTGTTGGTAAACAAGTTAAAATTGCGATTGTTTATAACGAAAAAACGATTAAGAAAACGTTCAAAGTTGCCGGAATTTATGAAGCATCTGGAAGTAGCAGTTCAAGCAGTTTAGTTTACTTGAATTACGCTGACTTACAACAATTAGTTGAAGATAATAATGAAACAATTAAACCAAATGTTGTTTATCTTCATACAAACGATAAGGCTAATACGGCAGGTATAAAAGCTAAAGTTAAATCATTGGGTTACACAGGTTCAATTCAAGAAAAAATGTCAGAAATGTTTACTCAAATGTTAGATATTTTGACAGACGTTTTAACGGCCGTAGCTGCGATATCATTGCTCGTTTCTGCAATTATGATATTAGTGGTTCTAAATATATCTGTTGTTGAAAGAACAAAAGAAATCGGTGTTATGAAAGCTTTAGGAGCACGTCGTAAGGATATTCGCCGTATATTTGTTTCCGAAGCGTTCCTAATTGGATTAGCATCTGGCTTAATTGGTGTTGGCGTAACGTATATTTTAGCCTTTGGGTTAAATGCATTCTCAGTTGCAACATTCGATGTTACGATTGTTAAAGTTACAGCTAGTTATGTATTCTCTGGTATTTTAATCAGTGTCTTGATTAGTATGGTTGCTAGTTTCTTACCAGCAAACAGAGCATCAAAACTTGATCCAGTTGAATCTTTAAGAAAAGAATAAGTAAATAAAGTTGCATTTTTAAATAAAGACTAGTAACATGACAAGTTGTCACATGACAGCTTGTCATTTTTTGTATAAAGGAGAAAATATGCCTAAAAAAACGTATTTTAATTTAGATGAAGATAAGCAACAACGGATATTGGATGCTGCTAAAGAAGAGTTCTCAAGAGTACCCCTGTTTGAAGCATCAATTAGTAATATCATAAAAATTGCAGATATTCCGCGAGGGAGTTTTTACCAATATTTCGAAAATAAAGAAGATTTATACTTTTATTATTTTGATACTATTCGACAGAATCAAACTAAAAGATTTGGTGAATTATTAAAACGAAATCAAGGTGATGTCGTGACGACTATGAAGACCTTTTTTTCAGAAACGATTGCGAATACAGTGTCCGGAGAAGATGCTGCATTTTTTAAAAACGCCTTTGTCCGAATGGACTTTAAAATGAGTAGTCGGATGCAGCCACATCATCCTCACCACCCGCATCATAGTGGGAAACAGCCACATTTTGGTGGACCATTTCATCAAAATTTAAAAGCAGATTTTGATATTATGAGTGAAATTGATCGGTCTTTACTAACCATTTCCTCAGATGAAGAAATTAGTTTACTTATGTTTTCTTTAATGAGTCCATTTATGAAAACTATTAATGATTATTTTTCAAAACAAAGAGAAGGTATTGAAATACCTGTTGAAGAGTTACAAAAAGAATATGAAACAATGGCTAACTGGGTAGCTATTGGTGTTTCAAAAAGGAAGGAATAAAAATAAATGATAAAAGTAATGAAAAATCGCGTTAGCGTTTGGGCAATGTTTGGTGCATTTATATTTATGATTGTCCAAGTTATCTGCGATTTATATTTACCAACATTAACATCAGACATGATTAATAAAGGTGTCTCACAAGGCGATGTTGCGTATATCTGGCAGGTGGGTTATGTCATGTTAGGCGTAGCAGCTATTGGTATTGTTGCGGCAGTTGGTAATGTCTTTATCGCTTCACGCTTAGCGCAAAAATTAGGACTTAGATTAAGAAGTCATATTTACAAAAAAGTACTTAATTTTTCAAGTCATGAATTTGATCAAATTGGAAATTCAAGTTTAATTACAAGAACATCAACTGATGTTCTACAAATTCAAAACGTTACCGTTATGATGTTAAGAATGATGATCCAAGCGCCTATTATGTTGATTGGTGCTAGTATTTTAGCTTATAACAAACAAAAAGAATTAACCGTGATTTTTTTAGTAGCTGTTCCAATTTTAATTATATTAATTGCTTCAGTTATGTATTTTGCAGTGCCGCTGTTCAAAACGTTACAAAAAAGAATTGATCATATTAATCTTGTCTTTCGTGAAGGTTTAACAGGTGTTCGTGTTATTCGCGCATTTAACCAAGATAAATATGAACAAAATCGTTTTGATCGTGTGAATAAAGAATATACAGATAATGCCCGTAAAGTATTTTCAATTACGGCGCTAATGTTCCCCATGATGACTTTAGTTCTTAGTGCAACCAATATCGCAATTATCTGGTATGGTGGTCATTTAATTGGAGATATGTCGATGCAAGTGGGTAATCTAGTTGCGTTTATGACGTATGCAATGCAAATTTTATCAAGTTTTATGATGTTATCGATGGTATTTGTCATGTTACCTCGTGCGCAAGCTGCTGCAGCACGTATCAACGAAGTTTTAGATACGAAGAATTCGATAAAAGACCAACCTGATGCAATTACAGTTGATCGTAGTAAAGTAGGAGCAAGTCAATTGTCATTTGATAAAGTTAATTTCCGGTATACGGGTGCTGAAAAAGAAGCCCTAACAGATATTAACTTTGAAGCAAAGGCGGGTCAAACGATTGCGATTATTGGTGGTACTGGATCTGGTAAGTCAACGTTAATTAATTTAATTCCACGATTGTTTGATGTTGAGTCGGGCGATATTAAAATTGATGGTAAATCAATTTATGAGTTAACCCAAGTAAGCTTACACGACCAAATTTCTCTTGTTCAACAAAAGACAGTTCTTTTTAGAGGAACAATCCGAAGTAATCTACAGTTTGGAAATGAAACGGCAACAGATGATGAGTTGTGGCATGCGCTAGAAATAGCACAAGCTAAATCGTTTGTTGAAGAATCAGCGGATGGCTTAGACGGCATAGTTGAACAAGGTGGAGATAACTTCTCTGGTGGCCAAAAGCAACGACTTGCAATTGCAAGAGCATTAGTTAAAAAAGCTTCTGTTTACTTGTTTGATGATTCATTCTCAGCGCTTGATTTTAAAACAGATGCTAAATTACGTGGCTCACTTAAAACGGATGAAAGCATCAAAGATAGTGTTGTCGTAATTGTGGCACAACGGATTTCTAGTGTGACAAGTGCCGATTTAATCTTAGTTATCGATGGTGGAAAAATCGTTGGTAAAGGGACTCATGAAGAATTGAAAGCCACGAATGAAACCTATCAAGAAATTATGCAGTCACAAATCAGAGAGGGGGATGCAGAGTAATGGCAGATAATAAGTCAAAACAAGCAACGCAACCTATGCGGGGCGGTCGAGGTGGACATGGCAATATTGGACGACCAGTTGAAAAGCCTAAGAACTTTTGGAAAACAATTGGGCGTTTAGCGAAATACATGTCACCATGGTTAATTTCAATAGGGATAGTATTAGTGCTAGCCATTATATCTGTAATTTTCCAGGCGGTTTCTCCTAAAATTTTAGGACGCGCAACAACCGAGATTTTCTCTGGGGTAACTAAAGGATTCACTCAAATGAAACAGGGGCAGAAAGTAACCTCGTTGCCAATTAATTTTGATGCAATTAAGAATATCTTACTTACAGTTGGTATTATGTATATTGCGTCTGCACTTTTCAGTTTTGTGCAGCAATTAATCATGACTAATATTTCTCAAAAAACGGTGTACGCACTTCGTAAAGATATTAAGGCTAAAATGGAACGCGTGCCTGTTTCTTACTACGATACACATCCAAATGGTGATATTATGTCTCGTGCTGTAAATGATGTGGATAACATTTCTGGAACGTTACAACAAAGTTTTACACAGTTAGTAACAAGTGTTGTGACCTTTGTCAGTGTTCTCTATATGATGTTTTCAATTAGTTGGCAATTAACGTTAATTGCTTTGATTATTGTTCCTTTGAGTTTGGTTGTTGTCTCATTAATTGCGCCTCGTTCGCAAAAGTTCTTTGCTGGACAACAAAAGAGTTTAGGACTTTTGAACAATCAAGTGGAAGAAACGTATGCGGGTCATACGGTTGTTAAGACTTTTAATAAAGAAGAAAAAAATATTGATATTTTTGAAAAACAGAATAATGATTATTATAAAAGTTCATGGAAAGCACAATTTATTTCTGGATTAATTATGCCAGCAATGAACTTTATTAAAAATATTGGCTATGTCTTTGTGGCAATTGTTGGTGGAATTAAGGTTTCACAAGGAACAATTACTTTAGGTAACGTCCAAGCCTTTTTACAATATGTGAACCAATTCTCACAACCAATCACTCAAATTGCCAACTTATCTAATACGATTCAAGCAACTGTAGCTTCTGCAGAACGAATTTTTGAAATCTTAGATGAAGAAGAATTGAAAGATGAAAGTAACGATGACTTACCAATTGCTGATAATGGTAATAAAATTTCCTTTGATCATGTTCAATTTGGTTACTCAGATAAGAAGCTTTTGATGACAGATTATAATTTGGATGTTAACGAAGGACAAAAGGTAGCAATTGTTGGACCTACAGGTGCTGGAAAGACAACGATTATTAACTTAATTGAACGCTTTTATGATGTCTCAGCGGGATCAATCCGACTAAATGGTGTCGATACTAAGAATTTGAAACGAGAAGATTTACGTAAGTCAATCTCGATGGTGCTTCAAGATACTTGGTTATTTACAGGTACTATTATGGAAAATATTCAATATGGTCGTGAAAATGCAACGGATGAAGAGGTTTATGCTGCAGCAAAAGCCGCTCATGTTGATACATTTGTTCGTCAATTACCAGATGGTTATCAAACTGTTCTGAATGAAGACGCTTCAAATATTTCACAAGGACAACGTCAATTGTTAACGATTGCTCGTGCATTTTTGGCTGACCCAGAAATTTTAATTTTAGATGAAGCAACGAGTTCAGTTGATACACGAACTGAAGTTTTGATTCAAAAAGCGATGGATACCTTATTAGATAGCCGAACAAGTTTCGTTGTGGCGCATCGTCTATCAACGATTCGTGATGCGGATAATATTATTGTAATGGATAATGGCTCAATTATTGAAACTGGAAATCATGATGCTTTGATTGCTAAAAACGGGTTTTATGCTGATTTATATAATAGCCAATTTGCAAACGGTACTATTTAAATTAAAAATAATGAGCTGAATTTGACCTTAGTTAAATTTGTGTTCATTATTTTTTCGTTTTTAAAATACTTGGGCATTCTTACCGGCTTTTAATCTTCTTCTTACGACGTTGATAATTTAGCGTATAATAAAAAAGACTCTAAAACAGTAGATGATTATTTAGAAAATGAGGTTTAATCATAATGAAACAATCACAAATTAGAAATTTTTCAATTATTGCCCATATTGATCATGGTAAATCAACTTTAGCTGATCGAATTATGGAAGAAACACAAACTGTCAGTGAACGTGAGATGTCTAGTCAATTGTTAGATTCAATGGCTGTTGAACAAGAACACGGGATTACAGTTAAATCACGAACGGTTCGTAGTTACTATACAGCTACTAATGGTGAAACTTACGAATATAATTTTATTGATACACCGGGACACGTTGATTTTTCATATGAAGTTTCGAAAAGTTTAGCTGCTAGTGATGGGGCTATTTTATTGGTGGACGCCACTCAAGGTGTGCAAGCACAGACGGTTGCAAATTACCGTTTAGCTAAAGAAAACAACTTAAAAATTATTCCAGTAATCAATAAGATTGATCATCCTAATGCTGATGTTGAAGAAACTAAAATTCAATTGATGGAATTAGCTGACGTTGATGAAGACGAAATGTTATTAATATCAGCTAAAACTGGGATTGGTGTTGATTTGGTTCTAGAGGCTATTAAAGACCGTATTCCAAAACCAATCGGTGATATTGAAGCACCACTTAAAGCATTAGTTTTTGATTCACATTTTGATGCATTTAAAGGAATTGTGGCTTATATTCGTGTCTTTGATGGTGAATTTAAAGCTAATAATTTACTTCGATTTATGCAACAAACGACTGATTTCCAAGTAGTAGAAGCAGGTATTTTTAAACCTGACATGGTGGCTGTTGATAGTCTACATGCCGGGGATGTTGGCTATGTTATTACAGGGCTAAAAGATCCTCAACTAGTTAAAATTGGGGATACGTTAACTTCTCAAAGTAACCCGACACCAGAAGCACTTCCTGGATATAAAGAATCAGAATCAATGGTTTTTGCTGGATTTTATCCTAAAGATAATAACTATAAAGAATTAAAATCAGCTATTCAAAAATTAGCTTTAAATGACTCATCTTTCCATTATAAAGAAGAAAAGTCAGATGCTTTAGGACTAGGATTTAGATGTGGATTCTTAGGGATGTTACATTTAAGTATTATTCGTGAACGTCTCGAAAAAGAATACCAATTAGGGGTGTTAACAACGACGCCTAATGTTACGTACCACGTTATTTTGAAAAATGGTAAAGAAGTTGTTGTTGATAATCCTGTCCAATTCCCTAATTTTTCTGAAATTGATCATGTTGAAGAACCATTTTTAGATGTTCATATGACCGTGCCAGATGAACAAGTGGGCGATATCATGAAATTAGCTGAAAAACGTAAAGGTATTTTCCAAGATATGTCATACAATTCTGGTCAAACTGAATTGAATTATGCGTTACCAACGTCTGAAATTGCCTATGATTTCTTCAATCAATTAAAATCATTATCACATGGCTATGCAACAATGGAAACGCAATTTAAAGGATATCAAACAGCAGACGTTGTTAAAATGGACGTTTTAGTTAACTATGCAACAGTCGATGCACTAGGGTTTGTTGTGCATAGACAAGATGCTGTGGAAATTGGTCAGAAATTAGTTGAGCAATTGAAATATTCAATTCCACGTAAATTATTCCCAATGCCAGTACAAGCAGTTATCGAAAATAAAGCTATTTCGCGTGCAAATGTACCGCCTCTTCGTAAGAGCGCAACAACAAGTAGTGATAAAAAGAATGCTGCCAAACAAGATATGCTACGCCGTCAAAGCGCTAATAAACGATTGGGCTCTAAGGCTGAAATGGAATTACCACAAGAAGTATTTAATGCAATATTGGAAGTTAACAATGATAACTAGTCTTTAGAAAGAAGGATTACAATGGGAGTTTTAGAAGTTCGCCAACTTTCCCATCAATTTGCGGATAAGCAATTATATGAGGATGCTCATTTTGAATTAAACACTGAGGATCATATGGGTATCATTGGTCAAAATGGTGCTGGTAAAAGTACATTAATCAAAATTATTACTGGACAAGAATTACCTGATGAAGGCGAAATCAAATGGAAAAAAAGTGCGACAATTGGCTATTTAGATCAATATGCTGAAGTTGCGGAAGGCATTACGGTTATTGAGTTTTTGAAGACAGCATTTCAACGTTTATATGATATTAGTGAAAAACAAACGCAGGCCTATACGGATTATGCTGAAAATATGGACGAGAAGTTGTTGGAAAAAGCGGGTAGATATCAAGAAGAACTTGAGGCAAAAAATTTTTATGATATCGATACAGAAATTGACCGTGTTCGAACTGGTTTAGGATTAGATGCAATTGAAAAAGACCATCAAGTTAGTGAATTAAGTGGTGGTCAGAGATCTAAGATTATCTTAGCTAAATTATTATTGGAAAATCCTGAAGTTATTTTATTAGATGAACCAACTAATTATTTAGATACGGAACATATTGATTGGTTAACTGAGTATTTAAATCAATTTGAAGGCTGTTTCATGGTTATTTCTCATGATTTTGAATTTTTACAAAATGTCACGAATACAATTATTGATGTTGCATTCGGTAAAATCACAAAATATCGTGGGAATTTTAAATCAGCTATTAAGCAAAAAGAAGCTAAAAAAGAAGCGCAACTAAAAGCTTTCCAGAAACAACGCCTTCAAATTGAAAAAGATGAGGCTTATATTCGAAAGAATAAAGCTGGAACGCGTGCCACAATGGCTAAGTCTAGACAAAAAAGATTAGATAAAATTGAGCGTGTGACACCGCCAAGTGATACTGTAAAAGGTAAATTTGATTTTCCTTATCTAGATACTGGATCCGCATCAACGCTTGCCGTTAAAAATTTATCAGTTGGTTATAAAACGCCATTACTATCACCAGTAACTTTTTCATTATCACATCAAGAAAAAGTTGTCTTAAAGGGATTTAACGGAATTGGTAAATCAACAATGATTAAGTCAATTTTGAAGTTAATTCCAACGTTTGGTGGAACTGCTGAATTTTCTGATTCTGTTGTTGTTAATTATTTTGATCAAGATTTAATTTGGGATAATAAAGAAATGACACCTCTTCAAATTATTCAAGATGAATACCCTGAATTGGAACCTAAAACGATTCGTCGCCGATTGGCTAAATCAGGGATTAATGCTGCGAATACAATGAAACCTATTAATATTTTGAGTGGTGGGGAACAAATGAAAGTTAAGTTGAGTTTAGTTGAATTGAAACCAAGTAACTTTTTAATTTTGGATGAACCAACTAATCACTTGGATGATGATACAAAAGACGCGCTACAAAAGGCAGTCCGACGTTTTCCTGGAAATGTTTTATTGGTCAGTCATGAAGCACCATTTTATGAATCTTGGATTGATAAAGTGTTTGATGTTGAAGCAATAAGAATTCAAAAATAGTGATAATAGCCTTGGAAAGTAATTTTCTAAGGCTATTTATCTGCACAAAAAAAGCACCAACCGAAGTTGATGCTTTCCTGTTATGGTACTTACCGAAGTAAATAGATTGTATGAATTCCACAAAACAGTGACAATCAGACATACCTACAATGCGGTAGGTAAAAAATGCCCCATTTTCGAACTAATCACTAGCCGCCGCAGCGGAACAACCGAAGTTGTCTGATTTTACTCGACTCATCGCATAACTTAATCATAGCACAAAATTAATATTTCGTATAGTTCTATTTACCCCAAAGGAATTGGATAACAGCTTTATCAACCTGTAAATTTCTATGAAGTTTACTATGTTGTGCATCTTCACCAGTAATTTTAAGCTCGTCATACGATTTTACTTGGCCTTTTAATAGATAGTTCATTGAACGGGCAGAAGCAATGCTGACAGATGTATCAGAATTTGAGCCATCATTCACATCGCCATAAATAACAAAGACTTTTGCGGTTGATGGGAAATTTTTTCGTTTGCTATAGTAACTTTGGTAGTTTGCTGTTTTAATAGCAGGTTCGTCATTTTTCAAGAAGTAATTTTTATTGGCTTTTTCGTCCATTCCGAGGACCCCATTAATTGGACCAGCAATTGGAACAAATTTATTTAGGATAGGAGAAGATTTTTTTCTGACAGATTCAGCCCAGTACATTGCAGATGAGCCACCCATTGAATGTGTAACAAGATTGATTTTTTTAATATCGTATGATGCTTTTAAATAATCAGTTATCTTACCAATCCATCTGCCCTCTTCAGGAATTTGAGCATCACTACGCGCAAATATAACTTGAACAATTGGATTTTTTTCAGTATATTTCCATCTACCCGTATAAGTGACATCACCAGTTGAAGAGACGGTTGCTGTTAGAACTTTTTTTGCCTTACCAGATTTTTCTGCTGAGGCAATCATGTCGTTAGTTGAGTTAGCTGTACCGCCGTATCCATGAATGTATAAGGTTGGTGTTTGTGAAATACTTTTCTCTGTTTCTACCGATTTAGGTATACTGTTATGCAATAGTAAAAAGCCAATACCTAATCCTAAAATCAATAAGATGGTTATTAATATACCGTATTTTTTCATTAGTGGTTTCCTTTGCATAGTAAGTTATTTGCTTTCATTATAAGCTACCGGGTCTTGACGTTCAAATTTAAAGCAAGTTATGGTAAGCTATATGCGAAGATAACTAAGAAAGCTGAGGATGAGCAAATGTTCATAGTGAAATCAACTAGAGATATAAGTAGTCAAATATATAAGGATGCATTATCAATTAGAAAAACGGTTTTTGTTGGAGAACAGAATGTGCCAATGGAATTGGAAATTGAAAACGAATCAGAAGCTATTCATTTTGTGGGTTATAAAGATGAAGAACCTGTTGTGACAGCACGTGTACTTAGCGAAGACTCTGAAACGTGGCATGTCCAGCGAGTTGCAACATTGAAAGCGGCTCGTGGACAACATTTAGCAACAGATATCCTAACGTTTATTGAAGGATTTTCAACAGTCTACGGAATTAAATACTTAACCTTAGGTGCACAAGATCAAGCCCAAAATTTTTATTTGAAACTAGGATATGAGGTTGAAGGTGAAGGCTTTATGGACGCAGGAATTCCACATCACACAATGATAAAAACAATCGAAGGAGCCTAGATGGCAAAAGAAACTTTATTTTCAAAATTACTAACGGATGAACGATATACATTTGCGAGTGAACTTGGTAGTAAATATCATAAAGACGCTAGTCAAATTTTATTTACTTACTTGAAGTTAATGGCTGAGGGGACACAAAACCAGTCAAAATCATTACAGAAAAGTCTGCCAGAAATCGATAAAAAATTTCAAAAGTATTTAGAAAACTAGAGATAGAAGGTACTTACAGTGAATAATAATCCATTAGCCAATCTTATGAAGCAAGATAAGTTAATTGTCGGTATTAGTGAAATCAGTAAAATGACAGGTGTTTCAACACGACAGTTAAGATATTGGGAACAAAAAGGCTATATTGAAAGTATTTCAGATGAGAAGGCAAAGTCGCGAGAATATCGTTTAGATATGGTCATAAAAGTCAGTCTTATAAAAGAAGAGTTAGATGAAGGATACACATTGGTTGCGGCGATTGAACACGTTAACGGAAAAATGGATATTTTTAGACAATTTAAACACTTTTTGATTGATCGTGTTTCAGATGTTGGTAAACAAGGAAATAAAACAGTTTTTGATATGGGCTATTTTGATGACTCCAAAAAGCAGCGTTTATTTGCGGTAATAGATGAAAAAGGGACACGTTTTGAACTCAGAGATGTTTAATAAAAAGAATTATAAAATAAAATCATAAAAAGGTTGCAACCGTTTACATTTGTGTTATACTTAATTTGTAGCAAGGAAGGCTATCGAAATCCCTGAACAAAATAAAACTGAAGTCACTTTTTTAAACTCACTTAATGGTTTTTAAAAACGAAGTTAGTTGGACAATGTTTAGTACTGAAGATAGTTGAAAAATGTAACACAAGTTAATGACGTTGAGAGATGTCAAGCAAGGCGTATTAAAACGGTGCCGGTCTTGAGCATTAAAAAGCAAATCAAGACACATCAAGTTAGATGATGTTTACTCCGATGAATTTAGAATTTTGGTAGTGTGAACGTCGTGAGACGTCGAACAAGGTTTTAAAACGGTGCTAGTCTTGAGCGCTTAAAAGCAAATCAGGACACATCAATTAAGATGATGGTTTAAGTTTCCAATGTACGGCAAGTTAATGACGTTGAGAGATGTCAAGTAAGGCGTATTAAAACGGTGCCGGTCTTGAGCATTAAAAAGCAAATCAAGATATCGAATTTTGATGATTTAAGTTGTAGTAGAACGAATAATTGGATTTAGAGGTATTTGGTCTTGGAGAAACGTTTGAAATCGAATGGATAACAAATCGCTCAAAGGGCGTCGTTCGATAATATATGATTCAAAACATATAAAAGCGACTTCACAGAACTAAATAAGTATAAAGATATAGAGGCGAAATATATTAATAATCAAGTAAAATCGACTCTCGGTAACACGGGTTTCGGCTTTCCTTCTACAAAAAGATAGGATTCAAGACATTTCTTAAAACAAATGCTTGAATCCTATTTTAATGCAGTGAATTATGATTTTTAGCTTACATTTAGGTATTTTAAAATGAAAGGTTAGGTATTCCTAAAAAATAAGTTACAATTCAATCGTTATTCTGATATAATAAATCTATTATTAAGAAAATGGAAGTGAATTGATTAACTAATGACAAAAAATGAAAGATCGAATATGACACCTATGAAGGAAGATTATTTAAAAATTATTTTTGAATTAGGCGGTACGCAAAAGAAAATATCGAATAAACAGATTGCGCTTAGTCTGAACATTGCGGCCGGATCAGTTACAGAAATGGTCAATAAACTAGTTAAAGAAGAGTTAGTAGAACATACGCCATACGCAGGGATTTCGTTAACGAAACCTGGGATATTATTGGCAGAAGATTTAGTTCGTAAGCATCGTTTATGGGAATGCTTCTTAGTTTATAAATTAAATTATAAACTACAAGATGTTGACGGTGAATCAGAGTTACTTGAACATGTGACAAGTGAGTACTTGCTTGATCATTTGAGTGAATTCTTGGGTCATCCAACACACTGTCCTCATGGCGGTGTGATACCTGACAAAGAAGGTAACTATGAGGAAGATAGCCATCTCGTTTTAGAAGCAGTAGAAGATAACACTAAAGTTGTGATTGAACGATTCATTGATAATCATGATTTGTTAACTTATTTAGATGATTTAGAATTACACATTGGTGATAAATTAACAGTTGTTTCTCATGCGCCTTTTGAAGGTCCAGTTGAAATCAAATTAGAAAATACTGGTGAGGTTAGAAATATTAGTTATAAAGCCGCTCATTATATTTTTGTGAAGTAGGTATTATGATAACAAAAGAAATTTTTATTAAATAGCTAAAGACTGTTGATATCAAATAGATATCAGCAGTCTTTTTTTGGAAATATAGCAATATTTAATAACTGGTAAAATGATTTAAGGTTAGCCTAAACTTTTTGTTTACAATGTATAAAGTTTGAGTATAATAAGGAATTGAGAAGAAAAGAATTTAAAGGAGTGGTAAAAAATGTCGAAAGAAGTACAAGAACCAAAAATGACTACCACAACAAATAGTGCTAGTTTGGAAGAAGTAAATGGATCAGTAGAAGTTCCAAAAAGTGCCGGATTTTTACGAACTTTATGGGCTTTTAGTGGACCAGGTGCATTAGTCGCTGTTGGTTACATGGATCCAGGTAACTGGATTACATCAATTGTCGGTGGTGCACAATACCGTTACTTACTATTATCAGTCGTTATTTTCTCCGGACTTATCGCTATGTTAATGCAATATATGGCTGCTAAGTTAGGTGTCGTAACAAGAATGGATTTAGCACAAGCAATTCGTGATCATACTAATAAACCGGTTGGATTTTTATTATGGATCATGACAGAATTAGCAATTATGGCAACAGATATAGCCGAAGTAATTGGTGGAGCGATTGCTTTACAATTACTTTTTGGAATTCCATTAACAGTCGGCGTTATGATAACTATATTAGATGTTTTCTTACTATTATTATTAACAAAATTAGGATTTAGAACAATTGAAGCGATTGTTGCAACATTGATTGCATCAATTTTAATTATTTTCCTTTACTTAGTTGCCTTATCAAAACCAAGTTTAGCAGGTATCATGGGTGGTATTTTACCAAGAGCATCAATCGTTATGAACCATGATCAATTAACATTAGCTTTAGGTATTATTGGTGCAACAGTAATGCCTCATAACTTGTACCTTCACTCTTCAATTGCACAAACACGTCAGTACGATTCAACTGATGAAGAAGAAGTTGCAAAAGTTGTGCGCTTTACAACTTGGGATTCAAATATCCAATTATTTGGCGCAACAATTGTTAACAGTTTACTTTTACTTTTGGGGGCTGCTTTATTCTTTGGACATGCAGATCAATTACAAGCATTCGGTGATTTATACCGTGCATTAAGTGATAATACAATTGCCAAAGGGATTGCATCACCTGTACTTTCAACTTTATTTGCCGTAGCTTTACTGGCTTCTGGGCAAAATGCAACGATTACCGGAACCTTGACTGGTCAAATTATAATGGAAGGTTTCATACATTTAAAAATGCCATTATGGGCCCGTCGATTGGTTACACGTATCATAGCAGTTATCCCCGTTATGATTGCCGCAATCATTTGGGGTGGGACAGAAGGCGTATTAGATAATTTACTTGTTTATTCACAAGTGTTCTTATCAGTAGCCTTACCATTTACGATGATTCCATTAATCTGGTTTACATCTTCTAAAAAATATATGGGTGAACGATTCGTTAATCCACTTTGGGTATCAATTATTGGTTGGGCAGCCGCAATCGGGTTAACTATTTTAAATGTTCAATTAGTCTTCAATTTAGTCATTCAATTTTTCCAAGAAGTTTTATAAAATAAGGAGGAAATTCATATGAAAAAAAGTTTTGAGTTACCAAAGCATAAGAACATTCTTGTCGGCGTCGATAATTCGGCAGATGCCCAATTAGCATTCTTAGAAGCGGTTAGTCATGCTTTAGATGATGATTCTCTGCTGCATATTGTAACTGTTCTGGAGTCGGATGATTTGAATGTTTTTCAGGTATTAACAAAAGATACATTAGCTGAAAAACGTTTGAAGGTTGAAAAACAACTTCAAGAGTATAAACAAAGCGCATTAGATGCTGGTGTTAAGGAAGTACACATTGTTCTTGCTGAGGGTGAACCTGGTGAAACGATTGTCAAAGATGTTATTCCTGACGTTAAACCTGATTTAGTCGTTGTTGGATCAGCTATAACTAAAGGGATTGGTAAGTACTTAGGTAGCCAAGCATCATACGTGGCTAAGTATTCTCCCGTTTCAGTTATGGTTGTTCGTTAATAGAAAAAAGTTATACAAAATGGTTGAATCTTATAAAGATTTAACCATTTTTATTTGGAAAACGTTTACTTGTTTATTTATATATAAGGTTTATGTTATGCTTTTATGTATAACATAAATAGGAGCATGATGATGATATCAAATTATATTTCAATATTAAAAAACGAGTTTAAAGGTTATAATGCAACAAAATTAGCTAAAGATTTTATGGCAGGTTTAACGGTAGCTGCAGTTGCTATTCCGTTAGCCTTGGCATTTGGTGTCTCAAGTGGGGCAACAGCTGCTGCTGGGTTAATCACAGCCATTGTTGCTGGGATTTTGATAAGTACCTTATCTGGGGCATATTATCAAATATCAGGACCAACTGGAGCGATGGCCGCAGTATTAATGGGTGTTATTGCACAATATGGATTAAAAGGGGTTTTTATTGCTACATTGATTGCCGGAGTGATTTTATTGTTAGCCGGTATATTTAAATTAGGCGTTTTAACGACTTTTATTCCTGCCCCTGTTATTACAGGATTTACATCAGGAATTTCAATTATTATTGCTTTCGGGCAATTAGATAATTTTTTTGGTACGCATTCAAACGGAAGTAGTTTAATTGAAAAAATTGGTAGTTATCCTAGCTTAGGTTTTCAACCTAAGTTGGCAACGACTTTGATGGCAATTTTAGTTGTTATTGCACTTTTTATTTTTCCAAAAAAATGGAATAAAGTTATTCCTGCATCGTTGATTGCAATTATTGTTACTACGGCAATTACAATGATATTTAAATTAGATGTCGCAACAGTTGGCGAGATTCCAACAAGTGTTATCAGTGATGATAGATTACATTTAGGTGCATTAAATCTTCAAACAGTTAAAAATCTAATTATTCCTGGCGCAAGTATTGCTTTACTGGGAATGATTGAAAGTTTATTATGCGGGGCATCTGCTGGTCGCATGACAGGTAAAACCTTAGATAGTAATCAAGAATTAATCGCTCAAGGTATTGGAAATATGATTTTACCATTTTTTGGTGGTATTCCAGCAACGGCTGCGATTGCTAGAACGAGTGTAGCAATTAAATCAGGTGCACAGACGCGATTGACAGGCGTTTTCCATGCACTTGCGTTATTAGTTTCAATGCTTTTATTGGCACCAATCATGTCACAGATTCCTTTATCGGCATTAGCTGGCGTGTTAGTTGTGACTTCATGGCGGATGAACGAATGGTCAGCTATCAAGTATCTCTTTAAAAATAAATTTAAAAGTGCTTTAATTCTATTTTTCTTAACATTAATAAGTACCGTTATTTTTGATTTGAGTACGGCGATTATGGCCGGTGTTTTAGTCGGGATCGTTATTTTTGTGGCTAAGAGTTCTATTTTAGATGTTGTTGTTGAAGATGTTGATTTAAGCAAAGTCGAAACAACACAAGATAGATTAAAAGATGATTGGGCAGTTGTCTACATCACTGGACCACTATTTTTCATGTCTGCGGATCGATTAGATAAGGCACTACAGCCACTTCATGAACGAGATTTAGTTATCTTTTCATTGCGAGGCGTACCATCAATTGATAATACAGCAATGGCTGTTATTCAGGATTTCTATAGTGATGCTCAGACTAAAAATCATGAAGTGATTTTTTCTTCAGTTCAACCAAATGTAATGAGAATGTTTGAACGATCTGGCTTTAAAGATGTGGCTGGGGAAGAAGCCTTTTATTTCTCAGTTGATCGTGTTCTAAAGGAAATACTATAAGATGTACATTATTGACAAGGATATTTAGGCATGTTAAGATTCATTCAACTTAATAAATAAAAGTTAACACATAAGTAGTCATTTATCTGGGAGTCAGAAAGTTGGTGGTTGATGCGAACCAATCAGGATAAATTAACCAAATACGTTAACGTTATTTTAAACATCGGATAAATATCTAGAACCGTTATCATCTAGTGAGTGAGAATTTGGGTTCTCAATTAAACTGGGTGGTACCACGGCTAGAGTCGTCCCTGATACAATATTTAATATTGTATCAGGGACTTTTTTTGTCCAGAAAAGGAGTGTTAAAAATGAAAAATATAAATTGGGGTCAGTTTCGATATCAAACTTTTCATGATAAATACTAGAATCGACTAAAAAATAGGAGTGTTTACTAATGAAAAATAAATTATCGTTTACAGAAGCAGCAAGTGTTTTAGTAGTAATGTTGATTATTATGGGATTTGGTGTAATTAAGTTTGGGTTATCACCTCAAACACCAGTTATGTTAGTGATTGGGTTGTTAATTTTATGGGCTAGAATTCGTCATTTTTCATGGGATGAGATTCACGCGGGTATCAAGGATGGAATGAGTACAGGGTTAATTCCCATCTTTATTTTTATTTTGATTGGCTCATTGATTGCGACTTGGATTGCGGCAGGAATTATTCCAACCTTAATGATTTGGGGATTTAATCTGATTAGTGTTCAATTCTTTGTGCCTTCCGTTTTTATTGTCTGTGCTATTATCGGATTATCAATTGGGAGTGCCTTCACTTTAATTTCAACTGTGGGTATCGCACTATTCGGTATGGGGATGACGATGGGGGTTAATCCTGCACTAGTGGCAGGAGCAATTATTTCAGGTGCTATCTTTGGGGATAAAATGTCTCCCTTATCAGATTCAACGAACTTAGCAGCTGCCATTGGAGAATCTGATTTATTTAAACATATTAAAAATATGATGTGGACAACAATTCCTGCTTTTGTAGGATCTTTAATTTTATATTTCATTTTGGGAAGTGGTAGTATGGCAGCAAATATGGATAAAATCAATCATACGATTTCAATTTTATCTAGTCACTTTTCAATCACAGCTTGGGCGGCATTACCAATTATCTTAATGTTTGTCTGTGCCTGGTTAAAAATTCCAGCTATTCCAACGTTATTTATCAATATTGGTGTATCGTTAGTTATGTTATTTATTCAAAAACCATTTACGAGTTTACAAGATGTTGCGGCGTTGATTCAGTCAGGATTTGTTTCTAAAACTGGAGATGCAAATGTGGATATGCTGTTAACACGAGGTGGCGTTTCAAGTATGATGGGAACCGTGTCATTAATAATTTTAACTTTAACGTTAGGCGGCTTACTAATGAACTTCAATATTATTGAAGTCGTTATGGAACCTTTAGTTAAACGTTTAAATTCATCTGGTAAATTAATTACGGCAACTATTTTTGCTGGAATTGGAGTTAATTTATTTGTTGGAGAACAATACTTATCAGTTATTTTACCTGGAAAAGCGTTTAAACCCGCTTTTGATAAATCAAAATTAGATAATTTAGCCTTAAGTCGTGCACTTGAAGATGGCGGAACAGTGATTAATTACTTAATCCCTTGGGGTGTAGCTGGTGCGTTTGCAGCAAGCACGTTGGGAGTTCCAACGCTAGACTACTTACCATTTGCGTTCTTTAGCTTACTATCGCCTGTCTTTTCAATCATTAGTGGTTGGACGGGAATCGGGTTACGTGCAAAGAGAGCCTAATAAAAACGGGTCACAATGAATTTTATATTCGTTGTGACCCGTTTTTTTGTTATTTCTCATTCTTATTGAGTGTAATTAAGTACATTGTCATGAAGATGGCGATTAAAACCATGACTGTCCCAAAAAGTGGCGTCATACCTAATCCGAGATTAGAAACAACTTGTCCACCAATTAAAGAGCCTAACGTAATGCCAATATTGAAAGCAGAAATATTTAGCGACGATGCTAAAGTAATATCTTTAGGGGTATATTTTTCAGCTAATTGAACAACGTATAGTTGTAATCCTGGAACATTCATAAAGGCGAATAGTCCTAAGGCCATAACGGTTAATAAACCTAGAATTGACATTTTAGCAGTAAAGAAAAGGATAAATAAGACGACTGCAAGTCCGATAAACATTTTTAATAATGCTTGGAGCGGATTATGGTTTGCTAAACGGCCGCCAATCGTATTTCCAAGGGCAACCATCAATCCGTAGACGATTAAAATGATAACAACAGCACTTTCACTGTAACCCATTGAAGTTTCTAAGAGTGGCGTAATATACGTATAAACAACGAATGTCCCACCGTAACCTAAGGCGGTTAATGATAACGTAATCAATAGATATTTG
This sequence comes from Dellaglioa sp. CoH-55-MRSF-7, assembly GCF_056782235.1. The sequence continues at coordinate 152,190 of NZ_JBXAYI010000001.1, read as the reverse complement.
TTCTTAAGGACACGGATAAAACCATGCGCATCAGATTTTCCAGGAATTGGTAAACCATTTGGTACGAGGAAAAAGTTGGCGATTAAACCAATTAGTCCAATGATACTAATAAAAATAAATGATCCATGCCAACTAGTATGTTGACCAATAAATGTACCTAAAGGAACACCGGTTACAGTTGCAACGGTTAAACCAGTAAACATGACTGAAATAGCACTAGCACGTTTTGAAGGTTCAACAACATCAGCCGCAATAACGGAAGCGATTGTCATGAATATACCGTGAGACAATGCAGAAATAATTCGACCAATTAATAAAATTGAAAAAGTTGGTGCAAATGCTGCAACTAAATTACCAACGATAAATAACGCCATGATACTTAAGAGTAATTTTTTTCGATCAAATTGGCCAGTTAAAATAGTTAGAACGGGTGCACCTATTGTGACACCGAATGCATATAATGAAACGCTAAGTCCTGCCTGACTTAATGAAATACCAAAATCTTTGACTAATAAGGGGATGAGCCCAACGCTAATAAATTCTGTTGATCCGATTGCGAAAGCACTAATAGCCAATGCTAAGAGTGTTAGGGATGGTGATATTTTTGGTTTTTCCATAAGTTTGTAAAGCCTCCTTGATTTTTGTTGGAATAATGCTACAATTTATGATTATACGTGTACGCAACAATAAGACAATAACGTACTAAAAAGTGCTATAGGAACTTTTTAGTGCCTATAGGAGGAAGAATGGAAGATAAAACATATAATATTGGTGTTGAAGCGACTTTAGAAGTCATTGGCGGAAAATGGAAAACAATTATTTTATGCCATTTACGTGGTGGAAAAAGAAGAACTAGTGAGCTGAAACGTGCAATTCCGAAAATAACCCAAAAAATGTTAACGCAACAATTACGTGAATTGGAAGCCGATGGGATTATCTCTAGACATATCTATGAACAGGTACCACCAAAAGTAGATTATCAATTGACTGAATATGGTGAGTCTTTGAGTACTATATTAAATAAATTGTGTGTTTGGGGCGAAAAACATGTTGATCGGTTAAATGAGCAAGACCAACATGTTGTTTTAATGAATCGAGATAAAGTGTCATAACTGTCATTATTGATTGCTATTCGAGAAATGTAGCTGGCAGTTACTGTTGTTCATATGTTATGGCATAATCTGGTAATTGCTGTATAATAATCATTTACAGTTATTTATAAAAATTATTGAAAGAAAGTATGAGAATTAAATGTTAGCAAACTTATATGGACCATTTTTTGATCTAAACAATTGGAAAACAGTTGTCGAATCAAGTAGTGATTGGATAATTATCCTATCATTAGCAGTAATCGAATGCTTATTATCAGTGGATAACGCAATTGTATTAGCTGCACAAACACAAAAATTACCAAGTAAAAAAGAACAAGAAAAAGCATTATTTTACGGATTATGGGGTGCATATATTTTCCGGTTCATCATTATTGGAATTGGAACATTTTTAATTGATTTCTGGGAAATTAAAGTAATTGGCGCTGGGTATCTTATTTACCTATCAGCCCATTATTTCTTTTCAAAAATTAAAACGCCAAAACCTAAATCAGAGAAAAAAAGTAATGGACGAAAAGGTCCATTCTCATTGTTTTGGTCAGTTGTTATTTCAATTGAGATGATGGATATTGTTTTTTCAATTGATTCTGTCTTAGCATCGTTAGCAATTTCGACAAATCCAGTCATTGTTTTAATCGGTGGGATGTTTGGAATTTTAGCCATGCGTGGGATTGCGACATTGATTATGAAGTTGATGAAGGTTGTTCCGGAGTTAGAATCAATGGCTTACTTGCTAATCGCATTAATTGCGGTGAAGTTATTCCTTTCTATCCCTCAAATTGGTATCGAAGTTTCAGCAGTACTTTTTGCTGGAATTGTTTTTGGGGCTATTATATTAACGACTTTAATTCATATGTATAATATTCAGAATAAAAAATAACGAAACGAAGGCGATAAAATGGTCACAAAAGTAACAGATAAAACGCTCGCGGAACATACAGATTCCGGATTAACAATTGTTGATTTATGGGCTCCTTGGTGTGGTCCATGTCGTATGATGGAACCTGTTATTGATGAATTAGAACAAGAATTCAAAGATGATATGCAATTTGTAAAGTTGAATATTGATGAAAATAAAGAAACAGCATTGGAATATGATGTCATGAGTATTCCGAGTTTTCTATTATTTAAAGATGGCAAAGCAATTGAAAAAGTTGTTGGTTATCATGATAAGAGTAAATTTTCAAAGTATTTAAGTGAAAAAGTTGCTCAAAATAAAGCAGTATAAATAAAATCCCACTACAAATTTTGTAGTGGGATTTTATTTTAGGCTTAACTATTATTAATGGCAGTCGTAACCTTAAAGGTGCATACTAAAGAAAATTATAAAAGGAGATTATTATGAAAAAAATTGGGTTTATTGGAACGGGCGTTATGGGCTCAGCAATTGTTAGTTATTTATTGAAAGCGAACTATGAAGTAACCGTGTTTAATCGAACCAAATCAAAGACAGATGACTTAGTTAGCCAAGGGGCAATATGGGCTGATTCGCCACAATTGGTTGCGGCTAAAAGTGATATTATCTTCTCGATGGTTGGTTTTCCTGCAGATGTAGAAGCAATATATTTTGAAGAAAATGGTATTTTTGCTGGTGCTAAAAAAGGCGCAATTGTAGTTGATATGACAACAAGTACACCAACACTAGCGAAAAAAATTGGTGATTACGCGGAAACTCATGAGTTGTTTGCGTTAGATGCACCTGTTTCTGGTGGTGATATTGGTGCAAAGAATGCGAAGCTAACAATTATGGTTGGTGGACACAGTGATGTATATGAACAAGTGAAACCTATTTTTGAAAAGATGGGAACAACAATTGCCTTGTTTGGTGGTTATGGATCAGGCCAACATGTAAAAATGGCTAATCAAATTATGATTGCTGGAACAATGACCGGAATGACTGAGCTGTTAGTTTACGCTAAGGCAGCAAACTTAGACTTGGAAAGTGTCATTAAAACAGTTGGCGGGGGAAGTGCAGCAAATTGGAGTTTAGACAATTATGCGCCCCGAGTTTTAAGTGATGACTATACACCAGGATTCTTTGCAAAACATTTTCTTAAAGATTTGCGTATTGCATTAGACGAAGCAGAAAAAATGAATATTAATCTACCCGCAACAAAAGAAGCTAAAGTACTATATGAAAAATTAGTTGATGAAGATGGATTAGGTAATGACGGTACACAAGCATTAGTTAAATTGTGGTGGAAATAAATAAGTCGATACAACTAATAAATAAGACCATTTCAATATGAGATAGTCTTATTTATTTTTGATGATTTTAACCAGCCAATTTGTAATAAGTAATAAAAACAGCATCAAAATAGTAATTAGACCAATAGATAAGGCAAATTTTGATAGTAGAGTCATCATTAAAGTCTGGTGATTAAATAGAGTTAAGAAATAATAAAAGATAATGATTAAAAGTGCTAATAAACTGAATCCAAGACCAAATCCTTTTCTATCTGCTGAGCTTAAATCAAAACCACCAATTGTAATAGATGTTGTGATTAACAACCACAGGATAAGTCTTAATGACCAAGATTGAAATAACGAGGTGAATAGGTTAAATAACGATTGAGTATTAAATGCTTGGTTAACTAGCATTGTTGATAGTAGATTAAAAGAGTGAGGTAGCAGTAGAATAAAAAGGCCAATAATTACGATTGAACAGCCAATGATGGGCGCAATACCGGCCATTGCTTGTCCAATTTTACCACGCATATTTTTAGGTGAGCTATAACGAACGAATCCAAGTGAGTTATCACCAATTTCGGGATGTGGACGTTTAATTAATTTAACTTCAATGGCGTGAAATCCAAATAAAAAAGCCATTATAGCATGACTTGCTTCATGGATAATAATACCCAATGAACCCAAGTATAATTGTTGATTTAATGATAATTGTTTTTTTGTATTACTGTTCACAGCTGTTAGTAAAAAAGCAGCTACAAGAAGTGGTATAACACTAAGAAAAATCAATGTTATTAGCGTATAAATGGTTTGCATCCTTAAGACCTCCTTCGTGATTAAAATATTAGCACGATTCTTAATATTTAGAAACAAAAAAGAGACTGCTGGGAAGGCAGTCTCTAGGGAGTAAGTTGTAGAGCTAATAAATTAGCTCTCTCTCTCATTACTTTGGAGGAGAAATGAAAAAGTATAAAGGTTAGTTATTTATGTTGTTTTGGGATAAGTTCAATATACAACATGAACCTTAAAATAACCTTAACATTAAGAAAAAATTTAAAAATAATCAAAAGTTTTTTTGGAATGCGCTTTCAATTACATTATATGTCCTTTATAATATTGGTATAGACCTTAATAATATTTAGGAGGAATAATAATGGGAAAATTAGGTATTTCAATTTATCCAGAACGATCAAATTATAATGATGATACAGCATATTTAGATTTGGCATGTAAATACGGGTATAAAAGAGTCTTTACGAGTTTACTCCAAGTGACAGATGGTAAAGATAAGGTATTATCAGAATTTAAAAAGACAGTTGCTTACGCAAATAAACTTGGTATGGAAGTAATGGTTGATATCAATCCTGATTTATTTGAACAACTAAATATTAGTTATCAAGATTTAAAATTCTTTGACGATATGGGTGCATATGGTGTTCGATTAGATTTAGGATTTACAGGTGCAGAAGAAGCAGCAATGACACGCAATCCATATGACTTAAAAATAGAAATAAATATGAGTTCTGGGACTAACTATGTGGATAACATTATGAGTTATTCACCAAAAAGAGAGAACTTATTAGGTTCACATAATTTTTATCCACATGAATACACAGGATTAGAGTATAACTTTTTTGTAGCTTGCAGTGAGAAATTTAAAAAATACAATTTAAATACGGCAGCTTTTGTTAATGCTAAGTCAGCTACTTTTGGACCTTGGCCAACTGCTGATGGACTATGTACATTAGAGGATCATCGACATTTAGATATTGCCACACAAGTTAAACATATGGTGATGACAGATTTAATTGATGATGTGATTATCGCAAACGCGTACGCTTCAGAAAATGAATTAAAAGCAGCATCAGAAGCATTCAACGCCAATTATCCGACGATTAAAATTGAAACGGCAGATGATATTACTGAGGTTGAAAAAGTAGTATTATTTGATAATATTCATAGTTACCGCGGAGATCGTTCAGCGTATCTTTTACGTTCGACAATGACACGGGTTGTGTATAAAGATAAAGAATTTCCTGCACATAATACAAAATTAATTAAGCGTGGTGACGTCTTAATTGATAATGAAGGTTATGGACAATATAAAGGTGAAACACAAATTGCTTTAAAAGAAATGAAAAATGATGGTCGTGTAAATATTGTTGGGCATATTATAGATGATGAATTATTCTTACTCGATTTTTTGAAACCATGGAGTCAATTTAAACTAAGCCAAGATTAGCCTAAATGGATCACTAGATAATTTCTAGTGGTCCATTTTAATTTGGTATTAACTAGATAATTCGGTAAAATGAAGTAGTAAATGTAAAATTGATAAGAAGGTCATAAAATGAATTATATAATTGTTGCATTGTTTGCTTTTTTTGGTGGAATAAGTCGGTACTTACTTGGTTTAACGATTATTCAACCAAATGGATTCCCACTGGGGACATTAATGATTAATGTCGTAGGGTGCTTTATTTTGGCGTTCTTAGTTCAGTATATTGAAACAACCGAAAAAGTCCCAGATTGGTTAACTTTGGGGATAAAAACAGGTTTTATAGGTGCTTTTACAACGTTTTCAACATATAGTTTGGAAGCTGTAAAGTTAATAGAGACGCAACAATGGGGCTATGCACTCATCTATGTGTTAGTAACGATTATAGGTGGACTTTCCATGACATTACTTGGTTATTCATTAGGCAATCGGATTGGAGATTGGCGAATGGAGAGTGAACGTTCATGATGACACTATTAGTTGGGATTGGCGCTGCAATCGGTGCTATGTTAAGATATGGGATAACAAATTTAAGTAATCGATATCTAACTGATCAATTTCCAGTTGGAACGTTATTAATTAATCTGATAGGTAGTTTTATTTTAGGTCTTTTAACAGGAATTAATTTATCTAGTCCGATGTTAGTCTTACTTGGTACTGGAACAATGGGTGGTTTTACAACCTTTTCAACGTATAACTTTGAATTGGTTAAATTAATTAAAAGCCAAAAAATATCGTTATTCATGATTTATTTATTAGCTAGTTATATTGTTGGTGGCTTGATGACACTGTTAGGATTAGTTATTGGTCGCCAAATGGTTAGTTAAATTAAAGTATTCGAGCATAATGTGTGATAGGATAGTAAAAATAGGGATGTGAAATAATGAAAATTGCTGTATTAACGGATAGTTCAGCTTATCTTACAGATGAGATTGTTGAACAATTAGATATTAAAGTAGTAAATAACCCAGTATTATTTGGAAATCATGTCTATCATGAAAATGCCGATTTAACGGCAACTCAATTTTATCAATTATTAAAAACAGAAGATGTTTTACCAACAACTTCCCAGGTATCGATGGGTGAAATGGAAGAAAAATTTAAGGCACTTGCTGCTGAAGGCTATACAGATGTTATTTGTATCCATTTATCATCAGGTATTAGTGGATTAGTTGGTAATCTTGAAGCTTTCGCATCATCTGTTTCGGCCATCAATGTGCATGTTTTTGATTCGAAAATTGATTGCGCGGGGATGGGTAACATGGTTCAATTGGCTGCCACATTAGCTAATAAAGATAAAAACGTTATGGAAATACTTGAAAAGTTAGCCGAATTAAGAGAAACAACACGGGTTCTTTTTGTTGTTGATGATTTAAATCATTTAATGAGGACCGGTCGTTTATCAAATCATTCAGGTTTTGTTGGAAACATATTGAAAATTAAACCGATTTTAACTTTTGATAAAGAAGGTAAAATCGTTGCTATTGGTAAAGAACGCAAAATGAAAAATGCCTATTCTGAAATTAAAGCTCAATTCTCAGAAGCAACACGTTCACTTGATTATCCAGTTCAAATTAATTTAATTGATGCGAATAATCCGGAACTTCAAGCTGAATGGGGACAAGACTTGAGAACTAGTTTTCCTAAAATGAAATTTGAATCGGGTTATATTGGACCACTTGTCGGTGTTCACACAGGTGAAAAATGTTTAGGATTAATCTGGTCGAGAGATTGGAAAAGTCTAATAGATTAAATAAAGAAAACGGTTTTATTATGAATTATTATTCATAATAAAACTTTTTTTTGTATAACAAACGAAAATGTTCTGATAATATTCAAAAATAATTCATAATTATTAGCTATGCTTATTCTTATCAAATAATTTAAGAGAATATGGAGGTAATAAATATGAATTTTTTTAAACGTGCTTTATTAAATCTTAAAGCAAAAAAAGGACGATCTTTTTTACTTGTATTAGTTATGTCAGCTATTATGTTATTCGTTTTAGCAGGATTAATTATTCAAAATGCAGCAACAACTGCGGCAAATGATGCGAAGAAGAGTGCGGGTGCAACGGTGACATTATCAGCTAATCGAGATAAAGCTTTTAGCGAGATGAAAACTTCAAGCTCAAAAACCACTAAACCATCATTAAACTTAGCTGGGGTAACAGTCGCAACAGCTAAAAAAGTTGGTGCATTAAGCAATGTGAAGAGTTACAGTATCACCACTTCAACTACAGCTAATGCTTCTTCATTTGATGCCATTAAAACAACATCGACCTCAAGTCAAAGTGGTGGGATGGGCGGCAAGAAAATGGCAACTTCTGCAACAACGGGTGATATTTCTATTTCCGGTGTAAGTTCAACGGCTAGTGCACTAAATACTAGTGGTGCCAAAATTACAAAAGGTCGTGGTTTAAATTCGAGTGATTTAAATACTAAAAACGTTGTGATTGAATCAGAACTTGCTTCTACTAACCATATTTCTGTGGGCAATACAATTACAATGAAATCAACTGGTGGTACGAAGTATAAAGTTGAAGTTGTCGGTATTTATAAAGCTAGTTCAACTAGTTCTACAAGTATGGGTGGGCCAGGAGCTACTGATCCATCAAATACTATTTATACAGCTTACACATTTGCGAATACTTTAAAAGGTAGTAAGTATAAAGATACGGCCGATTCAGTTGTGTATACATTAAGTGATCCAGCCAAGTCAGAAACTTTCACAAAAGCAGCTAAGAAATTAATTAACACATCTAAATTTTCAATGTCAACAAACGATAGTACTTATCAATCAATGCTGACACCATTGAATAATGTTAAGAGTTTTGCCCAAAAAATTGTTCTATTAGTCGCAGTTGCAGGAACTATCATTCTTGCCTTAATTGTTATTTTAATGATTAGAGAACGTCGCTATGAAATTGGTGTCCTCCTATCATTAGGTGAAAAACGTTGGAAAGTTATTGCACAATTCTTTGTTGAAATGTTTATGGTTCTACTCGTGTCATTAGTTGTTGCCGGAATTGGTGGGAAATTCGTTGGTAATGCAGTAGGTGATCAATTGATAAGCCAACAAACAACGACATCTACAACAGCTACAACTTCAAATGATATGCAAGGTGGAGGCGGTGCGCCAAGTGGTACTAAAGGTGGACAATTTGGTGGAACAGATCCAAGTGGTATACCAGGGCAGTCAGCGACAACTAAATCTGAGAAATTAAAGAATCTAAGCACAACTGTAAGTATCAAAGATTTGGCAGAATTAGGTGGTATGGGTCTGGCAATTATCTTTATCTCGATTATGTTAGCATCGTTAGGTATTTTACGACTTGAACCCAAGAAAATTCTGATTTCATAAATAATAGAAAGGAGTGATTAAATGATTGAAATTAAAGATGTCGCGTATTGGTATGAAAATAAGGATAACCCCTTATTTGAAAAGGTTAATTTAACTTTTGAAAGAAGTAAATCATATGCAATTGTCGGTAGTAGTGGCTCAGGAAAAACAACATTTCTCTCACTAATTGCTGGTTTAGATAAACCAAAATCTGGAGAAATTATATATGAAGGTGAGGCAATCAATAAAATCGGATTAACTCATTATCGAAATAAAGATGTCTCGATTATCTTCCAATCCTATAATTTATTTACTTATATGTCAGCGTTGGAAAACTTAATGACTGCGATGGACATTACCGGAGCAACACATGCTGGTGATAAACAATATGCCTTTGATATGTTGAAAAAAGTTGGTATTGATGAGGATATGGCTAAGAAGAACGTTCAACATCTTTCTGGTGGGCAACAACAGCGAGTCGCTGTTGTCAGAACGATGTGTTGTGACGCACGATTAGTCGTAGCTGATGAACCGACCGGTAATTTGGATGAAGTTAATACGAAAGAAATTATTGAATTACTTCAAGATTTAGCTAAATCACAAGATAAATGTGTCATCATTGTAACGCATGAACCAGATGTTGCTAAAATGTGTGATACGCAATATGTATTGAAGGACCGTGAGTTTCAAGTTATAGAGTAAGAAATAGCCATATGTATAAGGAAAACTTATACATATGGCTATTTTAGTTGATTGATATTTAATTTATCGTAGTTGCTTCTTATCATTAAAAAATTGTTTATATGAAAGATAACAAACACTAATTGATGAGATACTTGTTGCTGAAAGTAACATGAAAGTGACCATGATTTGGTATTTAATCGCAAAGACAGGATCAACACCGGCGAAGATTAACCCAGACATCATTCCAGGTAAACTAACGATACCAACCGTTTTAGCTGAATCAATAGTAGGCGACATCCCTGTTTTGATACTTTCACGGATAATAGGGTATGCTGCTTGTTTGAGATCTGCACCGAGTGCTAGTTTTTCTAAAATCTGTTGGCGTTGATCACGGAAATTACTGTTAAGGTTACGGTAACAAAGACCAATCGCAACCATTGAATTACTAGCAATCATACCAGTAATTGGAATAATTTGTGAAGGAATAAATTTAAGCGTTCCAGCTAGTAGTAAAAGGCCAAGTGTAACGGACGTACTACAAAAAATGGCAATGAACGAAATACGAAAACTATGTGGAATTCCTGCGCTTTTTTTATGTGCACTATACGCAGCGTTAAAGAAAACAATGAACATCATAACTAAAGTTAGAATAATATTATTAATATTAAAGACGTACTTTAAAATGTATCCGACGATGACTAATTGGATAATTGCACGAATGACACTATAAATAATATCTTTTGCTAGGCCTAATTTTTCTTTATATACAATTCCTAGTGAGACAAGTACTAATGAAAAAGCGAAAACGAGAGAAAGATTATTAACGGCTAAATTATGCATGTCTAACCTCCGTTATTTTTCCGGCCTCGATATTAATTAATTGATCAGCCAGTTTTATTTCATTATCATCATGAGTAACAGCGATAATAGTGATTTTATTTGAGTCATTTAAACGATTAATTAATGCGTGTATAATGTTTTTACTTTCTGAATCTAAAGCACTTGTGATTTCATCAAGCAGTAAGATTTTGGGTAAAAAGATTAAATTACGAATTAAGGCAACACGTTGCTTCTCGCCACCAGATAGTTCATTTATTGATTTCTGAAGATAACTGCTGGGTAAGCCTACGGATTCTAATTCAGAAATGGCACGAGATTCATCGAAGTCTTGCTTACGAACGATATAAGGAAACTCCAGATTGTCTTTAACGGTTTCGCCGAATAAAACGGGGGTTTGGAAGCAATAAGAAACAATCCGACGATATTCGATTGGGTCATAACTGTCAATTGATTTTTCATTGAACTTAATATCACCAGATGTTCTTGAAATTAAACCAGCGATTAATTTCAAAACGGTACTTTTACCGCTTCCAGATGGACCGGTGATTGTTAAAAAGTCTCCAGGGTTTACTTGAAAAGAGATGTGGTTCAAGATTGATTGGTTACTAAGTTCTAGTGAAATATCTTGTAAATCAATAATAGGTTGCATAGTAGGACCGCCTTTCTGATATAACTCATTTTCAGATTACCATGTTTAGCTGTGGGAATAAAGAAAAGTATTTTAGAGAATCTAAGCATATAGATTTAAAAACCTAATAGTAGTAAAAAAGCTAACATCGCTTAGATGTTAGCTTAGTAAATCTATTTCTGATAACTAATTAATTCGATTATATGCTGATCTGGATCTGAAATTGTAATCGATTGTGCATTTTTAACATCTTGCTTTTCAATCGGGCCAGAGATAATAGTCACAAAATAATTTTTCAAGTGATTTTCCATAGCGGTCATTGAATCACTAACGACGAAACTAAGTGTCATTGGAATAACATTAGTTGATGGCTCAAAAATAATTTTTTGATGGCCAAAATGAACAGTAGGTAACTCACTATTTTCAATCATAGTCATATCAAAAACTTCATGATAAAAACGTAAACTTCTTTGGACATCAGTTACGGGAATTGTGATTGCTTCAAAACGTTTAACTTTCATAAAATAAGAAACCTTCTTTTTATTGTTTTTTAATTTGTTTATTAAAGAAACTGAATAGGAATACAGTACTGATGACGACAATGATTAATTCTGTGACGGGTAAAGCAACCCAAACACCAGTTAAGTTGAAGAAGTGGGCAAAAATAAATAATAAGCCTAGTAGTAAGACATAACCGCGCAAGATAGCTAGAATAAGTGCATGTTTGGGTTCGCCAATCGCTGAGAAAAACATGCTAAACACAACATTAAGGGATGATCCAAATAAGCTTAAGAAGTAGATTGGAATGCCTATTTCAGCATAATGGATTAACTCTTGGTTGTTACTATTATTGAATAATGCAATAATAGGATCTTTTTCAAAGGTCAATGTAAGGTATAAAATTGTGCCAATAATAAAACTAACAATTAACCCAAAACGTAATATTTGCTTAACTTCTGGCCAATTCCGAATTCCAAATTCTCGACTGAGTAAAGGCTGAATTCCTTGGGCAACACCATTAAAAAGTGATAAAGCGACTAAGACGATGTTTGCGATAATTCCATAGGCTGCGACAGCTGTATTTCCCGCTAAACTTAAAATGACAAGGTTGAAAGCAAAAATGCTGACACCTGTACTCATTTCAGTTAGAAAGACAGGGAACCCGAATTGAACAACTTTTTTTATTGTCTTAAAGTGAATAGACGTTCGTTGGAGCGTTAAAAGACGTCCTTCCTTTTTACGATGGAAGGTTAATATAGCTAAAGCAACAATTGGAGAAACAGCAGTTGCCATTGCAGCACCACCCATACCAAGATGTAATGGGTACATAAAAATATAATCAAAAATGATATTGAATAAACTAGATACTAACATGGCAACCATCGATAAATGTGGATTATTATCGTTTCGAATGAAACTTAAAACGAGATAATTACAAGCAAAGAATGGTGCAGCTAGCAAAATATAAGTTAGGTATTCAGCAGCTAATTTGTAAGTTCCTGCGTTTGCACCTAAAAAATAGAGTAAAGGTTTCATGAATAAAAAGCCTAAGACTGAGAAAGCTAGGCCGAAAATAATCCCAACAATTAAAACCTGTGTGAAAATTTTTTGACTCGCTTTTTGATCCTTAATCTTTAAAATAGAAAATAAAGTTGCACCACCAATTCCGAGTAACAACCCGACGCCATTTAATAAATTAAAGAGGGGTAATACAATATTTAAAGCCGCTAAACCAGTTGTTCCAACCGCATTAGCAATGAAATATGTATCTGCCAGAAGATACACAGATAAACCTAAAGTACTTAAAACGTTCCGTGTGACGTAACCTGAAAGTTCACGACGGATAGAAACCGTTTGATTATTCATTTTGAGCTCCTTATCGGTACCTATTTTTTATAATCTTATAATAATGGACAATAAAAAATAGGTACCAACATCCTTCATTAAAAAATGGCCTCTTGGATGTGATAACTATTATTTTTGTAAAACCCGGCGATTTTACACTGTTTTGACTGTCTTTATTCTAGCAACTATTATTCAAAATAGCTAGGACAAACAACTAAATAATAGTCAAAGTAGCTGACTAATCCATTTGATAAAAAGTCGATAGAGGCTTATCTTATGTTATAATTGTAAAGGATACTTAATGGACAGCGACTAGAAAGAAGGGTTTAACAGTGGCAACAACATTGCGATTAGCACCACTATTTACTAATCATATGGTTATGCAACAAGATCAGACAACACGTTTTTTTGGTTATGCAGAACCCAATCAAGAAGTAACTGTAACGATTTCAATGGGCGGTAGCGAAGATACAATTGAAACAGGAATTGCTGATGATACAGGATACTTTTTAATTGAAAGTATCTCATTTTTAGCACCTACAATTGTGACCGTTCTAGTTAAATCAGGAACAGATAAAATAATTTTACGCGACGTACAATTTGGAGATGTATTCTTGATTGCTGGACAATCAAATGCTAACTTCAAAATGGCTAAAGATGATGAATTTGATCATAATAAAACAATGCCAATGATGAATTTACGTTTTATCAATATACCTGAAAAGCAATCAACAGAAGAAAATCCATGGCAAATTGTTGATGAAGAAAATATTGGTAACGTTACAGCATTAGGCTATTATATGGCTAAGAAGGTTCGTCAATATGATGAATACACACCAATTGGCCTTGTATTATGTGCTAAAAATGGGACTTCAGCTGCAAGTTGGGTATCAGAAAGTACACTAATAAATAACGAGACTTTAAAAGCAGCTTATGTTGATACTAAAATTCCAAGTTTAGAAGAATCCGATAATTTATACGATACGATGTTATCACAAGTGGGTCCTTACCGATTTAAATTGTTAACTTGGTATCAAGGTGAACGAGATGCAGGAATAGATACAAAACATTATGGGTTACTTTTGAAAAAATTAATCCGTGAATGGCGCAAAACGCTTAAACAAAATAAATTACCAACTTATATTATTCAGTTACCACAATATAATCATAAGATAGCTAATTCATGGGCTGAAATTCGCGATGCACAACAAAAGTTTGCAGCAACAGAAAATCGGGTTTACTTAGTTACAGCTATGGATGAAGATTCAGCTAACGAGATTCATCCAAGTAGTAAAAGACAATTAGGTTATCGTGTAATCGAATTATATTCTAATTTTGGTAAATTCGATGAAATGCAAACAAGTCCACAATTATCTGAAATTTCAGCTGATGTAAAACAAATGCGTCTTAACTTTTCAAATTGTGAACAACTTGAAACAACAAATGATATTGATTTAAAATGGATCATGCCAGGGGATGTTTTAAAACCTGCAGTGATTGATTTAGGTACAAATGATATCAAGATTCGATTAGAAGAAGAATCAATTGGCTTACAGTATGCATATGCAAATGTAACTTCTGCCGGCTTATGGAACGAAAACCATATTCCAGTTAGTCCTTTTAAAATCTACTTTGATTAATCTTAATAAGTTCTAAATAAAGCAGCCTTACAATTTAAAATTGCAAGGCTGCTTTATTTTAGTTAGTCAATCAAAAAGGCAACTGACTGATATGGAGCTAACGTCATAGCTGTTTCTAATTTGATATCGGTTGGATAATTATTGATGACAGTTGATATTTCCCCGGTAAATGCAGGTAAAGTAATCGTTGTCGTTGTACCATAGAAATTATTTAAAACAATTAAACGTTGATTTTTTAGTATTCTTTGGTAAGCAAAAACTTGAGTATCGTCCATTAAAAGAGGTTGATAATCACCAACAGAGACAATTGGCAGAGTCTTACGTAATTTAATTAGTTGTTGATAGTAATTAAATATTTCGCCGCGTACTAATTCATTTTGAACGTTGACGATAGACTGATTCATTGGCATCAACCATGGTTTTTCAGCTGAGAACCCTGCATACTCAGAGTTATTCCATTGCATGGGAGTACGACTATTATCACGAGATTTTGCTTGAATAATGTCTAAGGCTTCAGTTTCACTGAGTCCTTTCGCTAATAATGTTGGGTAAATGTTTTTGGTTTCAATATCATTATAATCAGATAAATGCTGATATTGAGGATCGCTCATCCCAATTTCTTCTCCCATATAAATAAAAGGCGTTCCACGTAATAAATGAATAGTTGTCGCTAGCATTTCGGCAGATTTTTCACGAAAATGGACGGGATCACCAAAACGATTAATAGCACGAGGCTGATCATGATTATTCCAAAATAAAGCGTTCCAACCATGACCAGCTGTCATACCTAATTGCCAATCATTTAGAATGTTTTTTAAACTCATAAAGTCAAAAGGCATCGTCGTCCATTTATTTCCATGGGTATAGTCAACTTTTAAATGGTGGAAGGTAAAGACCATTGATAACTCGTTGTTTTTGCCTAACGTGTATTCAATACAATTATCGATTGAAGTAGAAGACATTTCACCAACGGTCACAGCATCAGGGTCTTGACCAAAACTAGATTCGTTAAGTTCTTGTAGATATTGATGAACTATTTTTTTATCTGTATACATAAGTCTACTATCAGTACCATAAGGTGCATCAAGTAAATTGACATCTTTACCGATGACATTGATAACGTCGAATCGGAAACCTTTAACACCTTTGTTGCGCCAAAAATTAACAATCTTGGCCATTTCTTTTCGAACTGCTGGATTATGCCAATCTAAGTCTGCTTGAGTTGGGTCGTAGAGATGAAGGTAGTACTTACCCGTATTTCCGAAAGCTTCCCATGCAGGACCACCAAATTTAGAATCCCAATTAGTTGGAAGCGAGCTATCTGGTTTTGCTCCACGAATATAATAGTAAGCCATATATTTTGGATCACCTTTTAGCGCTTTTTGGAACCATTCATGTTCAGTTGATGTATGGTTAAAAACCATATCCATCATGACATCGATGCCTACAGATTTTAGCTTGGTAACAAGTTCATCAAAATCAGCCATAGTACCAAACTTAGGATCAATATGATAATAATCTGAGATATCATAGCCATTATCATTTTGTGGTGATATGAAAAAAGGATTAAACCAAATCATATCAATATTGAGTTGTTTTAAATAAGGTATTTTAGCGATAATCCCTTGTAAATCGCCCAGGCCATCATTGTTACTATCATAAAATGATTTTGGGTAAATTTGATAAATAATTTTATCTTCAAATGTCATCGTTATTCTCCTATTAGTTATATTTTCTTCGTCCGTCGTGCAAAATCAACAAAACTAAAACGATCTGAGCGGTGAATAGCTTCGGTAATCTGAAATAAACGACTATCTTGTAAATAGGTTTCACTTCTTATGACAACAACAGATTCTGTTTTTGGAATGTTTAATAATTTTTGGATAGTTGTATCTGCTGGTTCAACTGTAATTTTTTTAATAGCATAACTGATTTCTAAGCCTAATTTATTTTCAAAATAATCATAAAGCGAATTTTGGGCAACTGCTAAAGGTATCTCAGGTACGATATCTGAAAGTATGTAGTCACGATCAATAACACTGGGTTCATTTTTAACAAGTCGTAGACGTTCAATAAATGTCGCTTTATCGCCAACAACAGACTTAGGTGCAAAACTCTCTATAGGAATAGTTGTGACAAGTAACTGTCTAACTTGTGTTTCCGAATTCATTTGAAGAGACTTATTCAGTTCCTCATATGAAGTAATACCTGAGACGGGAAAAGCGAATCGTTGAATATCTAAAACAAGCGATCCTTTGCCTCGAATTTTTTGAATATAGCCATTGGTTAGTAAATTTTGGAGAGCCTTTCGAATTGTTTCGCGAGAAGTACCGTATAAATGGCTCAATTGAATTTCACTAGGTAGGAATGTTCCTGATGCGTAAATATTATGTGTGATTTTAGTGACAAGATCTTGATAAATACCTAAATGTTTATTTTGGTTCGTCATAATAGTCACCTCCAATGATAAGGTTATTTTAACATAAACATTCTAGTCTATACAAGTATATATAAATGTTAATTTAAAAGAAAAGAAAGCGTTGACATCCTGTATAGACAGGTTTATTATAAGGATAACTTGAAAACGCTTAATCGCTGTAAGCGAATCTAGTTAAATAAATTAAAAAAAATGGGGGAGAGAACAATGTCGATTTTTAAAAGAAAACAAAAGGTAAATGATGATAAGTTTTACGCACCAGCAACTGGGGAGTTAATTGATTTAGAAAATGTGAGCGATTCTGTTTTTGCTCAAAAATTAATGGGTGATGGCTTCGGATTTAAACCAACCGCAGGGGAAATTTATAGTCCAGTATCTGGAACTATAACATTGGTTGCATCAACAAAACATGCTATCGGATTCACGATGGATAATGGACTTGAAATTTTATTACACATGGGTGTTGATACGGTTGATTTAAAAGGTGCACCATTTGATATTAATATTAAAAAAGGTGCTCGTGTTCATGGTGGTGAATTACTTGGGACTATGGATTTAACACAAGTTTCTGAAGCACAATTAGACAATGTTTTAATGGTAGTAATTACAAATACACAAGATAAATTAGACAAATTAACATTATCGGAACCACAACCTTTTGAAGGTGGCACGGAAGTGGGATCTGGTACTGCAAAAGGGGAGGAATAGTTATGGCAAAAGATTACACACAATTAGCTACAGACATTATCAAACAAGTCGGTGGTAAAGAGAATATTAAGAGTTTAATCCATTGTATTACGCGGTTACGATTTTACTTAGTTGATGAAAGTAAAGCAGACGATGAAGTGATTAAAAATTTAACAGGTGTAATTGATGTTCGTCATGCTGTTGGACAATATCAAGTTGTTATTGGACCAGCTGTTACTGATGTCTATGATGCAGTTATTGCACAATTAGGAACATCATACGCAGGTGGCGAGGTCGATGCTGCCGATGATGCACCAGCTGAGGAAAAACCAACAACATTCCGTGGAAAATTGAATGCTGGATTTAATACTTTGATTGGTGTTATCACAGGTTCTATGATGCCAGTAATTGGATTATTGGCTGCTAGTGGTATTTTAAAAGGATTACTTCAAATGGCTGTCGATTTTCGTTGGACAGAAGCCACATCACAGACTTACATTTTCTTATCAGCCATGGGAGATTCAGCATTCTATTTCTTACCTATTATTGTTGGATTCACAGCTGCACAGAAGTTAAAATCTGATCCAATTATTATGGCTATTGTTGGTGGTGTCTTGGTATATCCTTCACTTTTTGGTATTGCAACAGGAACAAAAGTGTTTGGACAACTTTTGGGGATGTCATTAAATACTAACTTATTTGGGATTCCAATTCATATGGTTAACTATACTTACAGTATTTTCCCAATTATTGCTGGAGCATGGTTAGCACATTATGTTGAAAAAGGACTCAAAAAAGTTATTCCACAAGTTTTACGAATGATTTTTGTACCATTGTTAGAAGTTATGATCGTTTCGGCCGCTATTATCATTATTGTTGGACCTATTATTACGTTAATTAGTACAGGTATTTCTATTATTTTAAACACAATTTTAACAGCAAACTACCCAATTGCAGGTTTTGTTATTGGTGGATTATATCAATGTTTAGTTATCTTTGGTTTACATTGGGCAGTTGTTCCTTTAATCGCAAACGATATTGCTTCAAAAGGCTACAGCTACTTAAATGCAATTGTTTCAATTACAATGGTAGCTCAAGGTGCTGCTGTAATGGCAGTTATGATTAAATCAAAAATGGCTAACATTAAAGAATTATCTGGTGGTGCAGTTATTGCAGCATTCAGTGGTATTACAGAACCAGCTATTTATGGGATTACCTTAAAATATGGGCGTGTCTTCTTAGCAGCTAATATTGGTGGTGCAGTTGGTGGATTAGTAGCCGGACTATTAAACGTTAATATGTACGGATTTACTGGTTCATTAATCGGATTCCCTTCATTCTTTACACCTTTAAAGTTTGGTGGAGGAATGAGTAACGAAATTAACTTTTGGATTGCATCAATTGTTACAATAATCGTAGCATTTGGTTGTACTTGGGTCTTTGGATTTAAAGATTCCGATGTACTTGCTGAAAAAGAAGTTAACCGTCGTAAAACAATTGGTAAAGATGCATAGAATTGTAAATTAACTAAAATGTTTATGTGATTATATAAAAATGTCAAAGGGATATTTATCTCTTTGACATTTTTTTTGTAACAGATAAATTATTTGACTATCTAAGTTTACAAGTGTAAACTAAAAATATAAATTAATGGAGGCGGTATAAATGGATCACAAAGATATGAAAGAAATGGATCACATGAATATGAATCATAAGGATATGAAAAATATGGACCACATGAGTATGGATCACATGGATATGGAAGGAATGGACCACGATCAAATGAACATGGGTGGGCACATGATGCATATGGGAAATCTAAAATTGAAATTCTGGATTTCTTTAGTTTTAGCAATTCCTATTGTTTTAATGACACCTATGATGGGGATTAACTTACCCTTACAGTTTACTTTCCCTGGATCTGATTGGGTTGTAGCACTTATTGGTACTGGATTATTTTTCTATGGCGGTAAAACATTTTTAGATAGTGCAAAGATGGAGCTTGCAGATAAAAAGCCAGCAATGATGACCTTAATCGCAATGGGTATTAGTGTGGCATACTTGTATAGCTTATATGCTGTTGTGATGAATAATCTTGTAGATCCAAGTCATCATGTTATGGATTTCTTCTGGGAGTTAGCAACGTTAATTGTCATTATGTTGTTAGGTCATTGGATTGAAATGAACGCTGTTATGTCAGCAGGAGATGCTGTTCAAAAATTAGCACAACTCTTACCTAAACAAGCACATATCGTTAGAGAAAATAAAAAAATTGAAGATGTTGATTTAACAAATGTTCATGTTGGAGATATTCTGTTAGTTAAAGGAAATGAAACGATTCCAGCTGATGGAACAATTATTTCTGGTAAAACAAGCGTCGATGAAGCTATGATAACTGGTGAATCGAAACAAGTTGAAAAAGTAGTAGATGATGAAGTCGTTGGTGGATCAGTTAATGGTAATGGAGAAATCCAAATGACTGTAACGGGAACTGGTGAAACAGGTTACTTAGCTCAAGTTGTTAAATTAGTCACAAAAGCGCAGTCAGAAAAATCAGATACGGAAACGTTAGCTGATAAAGTTGCGGGATATTTATTTTATGCTGCCATGACTGTTGGTATTTTAGCATTCATTGTATGGTTAATTACAGGGACATTTAGTCAGGCATTATCAATTCTTGTAACTGTTCTAGTGATTGCTTGTCCACATGCTTTAGGTTTAGCCATTCCATTAGTTGTTGCGAGAAGTACTTCTTTATCAGCTAAAAATGGCTTATTAATCAAAAATAGAAATGCGCTAGAAGTTGCACACACAATTGACACATTACTTGTTGATAAAACAGGAACTTTAACTGAAGGTCATTTCGTGGTAACCGGATATAAAACATTTACTGATCAGTTTTCTGAATCAGAAATTATCGGATTGATGGCGTCGTTAGAACGTGGATCGACACATCCTTTGGGTAAAGGAATCATTCAAAAAGCAGAAGATTTAAAAATTGAGATTCCAACTGCAAGTGAAACACAACAAATTAATGGTGTTGGATTAGAAGGACATATTAACGATGATGCATTCAAAATTGTTTCTGAAGCTTATGTTAATAAACAACAGTTATTAACGGATGAAATGGCTTCTGACAACGAAGGAGATTCAATTAGTTATTTAATTCAAAATGAAAAAGTGATTGGGTATGTTGCTCAAGGGGATCAAATTAAACCAGAATCATTTGGTTTAGTCGAAAAATTAGAAAAAATGAATATCAAAGTGATTATGTTAACTGGTGATAATCAACAAGCTGCTGATAAAGTTGGTGCAAAACTAGGTATTGTAGATGTTCGTGCTAACTTAATGCCTGAAGATAAGGCTAAAATTGTTAGTCAGTTAGAGGGCGAAGGACATAACGTTATCATGGTTGGTGACGGTATTAATGATGCGCCTAGTTTAGCAAGTGCAACAATAGGGATGGCAATTGGTTCAGGTACGGATGTTGCTGTCGACTCTGCAGACGTTATATTAGTTAAAAGTAATCCGATGGATATCATAAAATTTTTGAAATTAAGTCGAAACACAAGATTGAAAATGATTCAAAATCTTTGGTGGGGTGCAGGTTATAATATTATTGCATTACCATTGGCTGCCGGCGTTTTAGCACCAATTGGCTTTATTTTAAGTCCATTAGTGGGTGCAGTTGTGATGTCGTTAAGTACAATTGTTGTTGCAATTAATGCAATGATGTTACACGATTAAGAGATAAAAAAATACCACCGTTGATAGTAGTTATCAATGGTGGTATTTTTTAATTTAATCTTTAAAATTGTCGTTTTCAACATCTGATAAGAAGGTACTTAAATGATCAAAGTAAACAGGAGCGTTATCGATCATATGATGATGACCACCCTCAGGAGTTGTTTCAAGACGAGCATGTGGAATTGTTTCTGACATTCTTTTAGCTGTTGCTAAAGGCATTGTTTCATGTTCGCCAAATGTGATTAATGTTGGGACAGTAATATTTTTAATGCGGTCACGAGTAGACCAGTCTTTTAATTTACCAGTCACAACGAATTCATTGTTACCTTGGAAGTAATTATAAACGGGTTCAGCCATTGTGCTTACTAAATGAGAAATTTGGGCTGGCTTTTTACGATCAACATAGCCGTCATTTAAAATATCGACATAACCTTGGTAACGGTCATTATCAAGATCGTTATTTTTTTCACATTCTTGCATGTAGGCAAGCGCATCAGCATCCAATTCTTTAGCACGAATAGCATTAACGTTTGCTAAATATTCGTTAATATCATCAGTCATACTTGAGATAATAGCACCTTTTAAATGGTCACCATATTTTAAGGCGTATTCTTGAACAAGAGCACCACCCCATGATTGACCAATTAGGTAGAAGTTATCTAAACCTAATTTAATACGGACTTCTTCAACTTCATCAATGAAGTAATCAATATTAAGAAATTTATCAACATTTTCTTGTTTAGTAAAATCTGGTTGATCAGAATACCATGAACCGAGTTGGTCATACATTGAAACCTGAACGCCAAGAGGTGCTAATTTTTCAGCAAAATTTTCGTAATATTCATGTGTACCACCAGGCCCACCATGTAGACAAAGTAGTTGGATATCACCTTGTCCTTCAGTATGAGTCCAGAGATGATAACCATTATCTAACGTAATAATTTTCGTTCCGTATGCCATATTAATCCACCTAATTTCTTAAGAATAGATTAATCATAGCACTTTTATGATTATTTACCAGAATGAAAGTGAGGATGGTATTTTTTTAAGAGTGTTAGTTGCATATTTTAGTGAGTTAGCTTAAAGTTATGTTAACTAATAAAATTAAAAGGTTAACGGTGTAAAATGAAAACTAAAGACAGTATTCTAAAAATATTAGCTGGACAACAAGATACTATTATTTCGGGAGAACTATTGGCTGAAAAACTTGGCGTTTCGAGAACTGCTATTTGGATGGCTATTAAGAGTTTACAAGAGCAGGGTTTTGACATTAAGACGATTCCACAAAAAGGATATAGTCTAAATGATGGTAATCAGTTGAACGCACAACTAATTCAATCTTATTTAACAACTGACATGATGCAAATTGAATTATTTGATGAAGTGACATCTACCAATGTATTGGCGAAAGAGCGTTCAAGCCAGCCCGATATACAGGGTCCACTGTTAATAGTGGCCAATAGTCAAACAGCAGGATATGGTCGATTTGGTCGAACATTTGAATCACCAGAAGAGACTGGGATTTATATCAGTTATTTATTGAGAATTGATCAACCTATCAAAGATGTTGGTCAGCTAACGACAGCAACTGCCATGGCGGTTAGTTATGCTTTAGAAAATAAATTGAAAATTCAACCACAAATAAAGTGGGTGAATGATATTTATTATCAAAATAAAAAAGTCTGCGGGATTTTAACGGAGGCTGTCACAGATTTTGAAACGCAGCAAGTGACAAGCTTAGTTATAGGGATTGGGCTAGATTTTAAAACAGACCTTAAAAAATTATCTCCAGAGTTACAAGATAAAGTGGGTTCATTAATTGATGAATCGAATAATGTCACACGGAATGAGTTGATTGCTGAAATTACCAATCAATTTATCCAAATCTATCAGAATTACCAAAATGGTGACTTCATGAATGATTATCGTAAACGGTCACTAGTTATTGGACAGACAGTTACTTTAAAAAGTGGTCATCAAGAAATTATTGGTACAGTTGAAACAATTAAAGATGATGGACAGTTGGTATTGAGAGATAAAAATGGGCAAATAACGACTTATATGGCTGGTGAAATTACAAAGGTGAATGTGGAAGGCTTAACAAATGGGACAAAATAAACAGTTAAAACAATTAATTATAGCAGCAGAGTTAGCAGCCGTTTTGGGTGTTTTATCCCAGTTAACCATTCCATTGGGGCCAATCCCGTTAACGTTACAAACCATTTTTATCGGATTATTATCGAGTTTGAGACCGGTTCAAGAAGGATTAAAAGCGGTGGGCATTTATCTCCTATTAGGATTAATAGGAATCCCAGTTTTTGCTGGATTTCATTCGGGACTTTTTTCTTTAATTGGACCAACAGGTGGTTATTTATTTGGTTTTTTAGCCTATATTATCTTAACGGGGCTGTTTTTAAAATGGTATGGTAATGGTCGTTGGCAGTTGTACATGGGGAATTTATTAGGTGCTAGTGTGCAATTAGTTTTAGGAGCAATCTGGTTAATGGTTTACCAACAAACCTCGATGCAACAAGCATTTTTAATAGGTATTTTACCATTTTTGATTGTTGGATTTATTAAAGTTATTTTTGTGTGCGAATTGTCTCATTACTTAATACGTAGATATTGATAAATAAAAAAAGAAAATCATCAATAATTTTTTTGATGATTTTCTTTTTTATTTAGAATAATGATACTGTACTAACAGATTGATAAGGAATTTTAAGACGCGAATTAGCTAAGTTAATAGTATAACTATCTGAATCGTTATTTCGTAAAGTCATCCCAAAATCTGTTGCGTAAATGATTAATTCAATCTGATGACCTTCCTTAATGTGATAGGCAGTTGGTTGTAAATCAAAATCTACTGTGTTGAAAGTTCCTGGAAGGACAGAATCATTTTGATAACGATTTGTCCTATTTTGTAAATTGATATGACCTTTGGAAATCATTTTCCAAGGAGTTTTTGTGGGATTTTTAGTAAATTCAACCAAATCATCTTCACGCCAATGAAATCCCATATCTAAAGATTTTCGTTTGAGAATGGATGGCACGGGGGTGAGTCTATTTTCTTCACCATAATCGATAAGCATGCAACTAATGAGCCCTTTTGTTTGTAGTGCTGCAACAGACAATTTTATGTGAGCAGAACCGGAAATAAACAGCGGTTCTGTTAATGGTTCTGAGATTAATTGGATTCTATTTTTAGCCATTTCTGTTTCTTTAGTTGAAACTAAAGCTTGATTCCAAAGATGATTATCTCTGACGTAGTTGTTAAAAAGGTCAGTTGGTAAGTTATCTTTGAAAGTAGCAAATTGGTGAGCATCTGATGTGACTGATTGTGTTAATTTATTTTGTTGGAAATGATAGGATTGGGTAGGAGAATCCGGGTCTGCCCAATCATCATAAGTGTGCCACGTTTCAGCTTCTAGGTTATCTTGTATGGTGACATTGGGAATAAGTGTCTCAGCACCATTTTCGATATTATAAAGTTGATTTGATAACCATAAATTCATCATATCAGTGAAATCTAATGAGCGAAAGTTATTGATATAGATATGTTTACCTTGGTGTAAGAATAATTTTTTAACAATAGGTAAAGGACGTAATGCTTGCCAAAGTTGTTCAACTTGGCGAGGTTTGACGTTCCAATCATTTAAACCATGGACCATAACAATATTTGCTTTGATATTTTTAGTTTGGTTTAAATAATTACGTTCATCCCAAAATTTATTGTAATTACCAGATGCACGGTCTTGTCCTATAGATAATCGATTCATAACTTTGTCAAAGTAGTCTTGAATATTAGCGTAGTCGGCGGCATCTTTTTGGCGACTTAAACAAAGCGCAGCTAAAACATCTGCATCTTCACCTTGGCAAGCTTCAGGCGCGACGACTAGTCCATTTTCACGATAATAATCATACCAACTTGAAATAGCGGCTTCAGAAATGATTGTTTTTAAGCCGGATACACCAGTTGTTGCAGCTGCAGTAGCAAGCGTACCAAGGTAAGATTTACCAGTCATAGCAACGTTACCATTACTCCAAGTGGCTTTAATTGATCGATTATCGAGTTTATTTGTGAATGCTTGCCGATGTCCCGTTAGCCATTCAATAATGGCGACGGTTGATACCGTTTCTTCAACACTCCCACAAGTACGAATACCATCTGATTCTCGAGTACCAATACCAGCTGCATAGACGATTGCAAATCCTCTAGCTAGCATGTAATCGTTGAATGTATACGAAGATTCACGGCTAAAGGTTTGCTCAGTTTCTGTTGATTCTGAGAGGATTGATCGTGGTTCGGGTAAGTTGGATTTCTGATAGTTATAGGTGATATCAGATTCAGTTAATTCAGTAACTGGTTTTTCGGTAAGCGGGATATCAACGTTGCGCATTAATTCAGAATCATCATTTGTGCCTTGATTGTAAGGACTTGCTGTATAAAGAATAGGTACTTTTAGTCCGGATGTAACTAGTGGTCTTAAAATTTCTGTTTTTAATAAATCACGTTGACCATCTTGGTCAGTATCTAATGGGGCTTCAACGTAGACGACTTCACGAATCAGTTTAGTTGTATCAAAAACAGGTTGCGCTTTTCCATTGAAAAATAAAGGTTTCGCATCTTTATAAAATGAAACAAAGTACCCTTTATTTGCTAGTGTATCTGTGAAGACTTGGCCATTTTTGGTATGTGTTGTCAGTAAGAGATACCATGCGGACCAAAAATCATTAACGGATTCAATAATTTCAATAGAAGGTAACTGAATTTTAGCCATTGCCGTAAATGGGTCATCAATTTTGAAATCGACATCGACTTCAAATTCTAGTAACTGTAATGCAACATTATAAAAGATAACAGGTGTTAATTCCTTTTTTGTAGTAAAAAATTCATAAACAGAAATGGATTCTGTCGCTAATAAGGACATCATTTTTTGTTGTTTCGCACCGATTGTTTGATAGTCGATGAGAATTTTATTGAGTAATTGTTCAAATAAATGTGTAGGATTGGTTTCGGAGGCTATATACAAATTAATAGCTTTAAGTTCTTTTATTTGTGTCTCAAAAGTAGGTGTATAGTTAGCAAATTGATTATTTTTCATAAGTCAAAAACTTCCTTTCAGAATTGAGTAAGACACTGGGTTAAGTATAGCTTAAATGTAAAGTTGGTTGAAATGATACGTCTTTATTGACAAAAAATAAGTAACTAGGTAAAGTTAATCACATTAAGGTAACTAAAAAAGGAGAGTGTCTAAAGTGAGAAGGAAAATTGCGGTAGTTTTAAGTATCATGTTTATAGGGGTGCTAGCTGCTTGTTCAAAAACAGCGACGAAAGACGATAACATATTAAAAGTGGCTGTAACTGATCAATTAGGCACTTTAGATTCTACTAAATACAGTGATACATTTAGTGTTGAAGCAATACAAAACGTTTATGAAGGATTGTATACGTATAATCAAAAAAATAAACCAGTGTTAGCTGCAGCAAAAAGTGTGACGGTTAACAAAGCAAAAACAGTTTACACCTATAAATTAAGAGCTGAGAACTGGTCAAATGGGACTCCTGTTACAGCAAATGACTTTGTTTACGCTTGGCAAAAACTAGCAAATCCTAAAACAGCATCACCTAATTCACAACGAATTGATATTATTAAAAATGGGTTTGCTATCCGAAATGGCAAGATGGCCGTTGATAAGTTAGGTGTTAAAGCGCTGAATAAAACAACATTAGAAGTTACTCTGGCACAACCAATTAGCTATTTACCAGAAGTATTAACGGGTGCACCATTTGTACCTCAAAATGAAGCTTACGTTAAAAAACAAGGTAGTCAATATGCAACGGATTCACAACATATGATTGTGAATGGTCCTTATAAATTAACTGATTGGGAAGGAACTAATAACAAATGGTCATATGTTAAAAATACCAGTTATTGGAACGCTAAATCAGTTAAGTTAGCTAAAGTTGACGTTCAAGTTGTTAAAGATGGTGCAACTGCTGGCAAGTTATATCAAACAGGGAAGATTGATTTCTCAATGTTAGCAAATGATTATGTTAAACAATATAAGAATGAAAAAGGGTTCGCAACACGTAAAACACCAATGATTGGTTATTTAGGTTTTAATACTAAGCGTGAGGCAACTGGTAATAAACATATTCGTAAAGCAATTGCGCTAGGATTTAATAAAAAATTATTAGCTAGCAAAATTCTTAATGATGGTTCATCTGCATTAAATGGAATCGTCCCAGCTAAATTTGTGTCAAATCCGATTAATGGGGAAGATTACCGTAAAGAAGCAGGAGACTTGCTTGCTTTTAATAAAAAAGAAGCTAAAGCAGAATGGGAAAAAGGACTTAAAGAGATCGGTAAGAAGGACTTAACAATTGAAATATTGGGTTCTGATACGCCAGAAGCTAAACAAGTGATTGAATACTTGCAAGCGCAGTTAGAGAGTAACTTACCTGGATTAAAAATTAACGCACGTAATATTCCAATTAAATCGCGATTAGCAGCAACAACGGCTTACCAATTTGATATCGTTTATGGGACATGGACACCAGATTATGCTGATCCAATTAACTTTATTAATGATGGTGGCGCTTATCATTTAAATACCGATTACAAAAATGCACAATATTTAAAAGATATCGATCAGTCTAAAAATGAATTTGCAACAAATCCAACGAAACGTTGGAATAGCTTGATTGATGCTGAAAAGCAATTGGTCGAAGAAGATGCTTATACAGTACCTGTTTTCCAAGGTGCAATGGCCTACTTATTGAACCCAGATGCATCCGGATTACACATTAACCCATATGGAACGACATTATTTTATCGTGACATGTCTATTAAGTAGATAATAGTTAGCTGTTTCAAAGCTTTATAAAGTTAAAATAAGATAGATTAAAGTCTGGCCTTTGGTCGGACTTTTTTTGTTGTAAAATGTTAAACTGGTGGAAGTGTATTAATAATAAATGAGGTGTGAACCCATGAAAAAGTTACTTCAGAAGAACATTATTTTAATTCTAACGATTATTATCGGTGGCATACTCGTAATAGGTGTTAAATTTGATCAAGCACTGTATTCAGATACGATTGTTAAAATAACACAGGTTAAGGATGAAAAAACTGAAAAAGTAACAGATGAATTTGAAAATAAAGATACACAGACTAAACAAAAATTATTTGGAACTGTGATGAATGGTAAGTATAAAGGGCAAAAAATAAGACTACCAAATACATATTCTTCATCTCGCGCAAATGATCAAAAATACCAGAAAAATGATCAAGTATTTGTAACGATTAATCCTCATAAAAGTGGATTAACTGGTATTATTGATGGGTTCAAACGAGATGTCGTCGTGGCCATATTAATTTGGATTGCCGTTAGTATGCTGGTAGGATTTATGCAGTTTAGTGGCATGATTGCTGTATTAAGTATCGTCTTAAATATGATTATTTTCTTTTTAGCCATTAAATTTGAAATATTCGTTAATATTACGAACTTCTTTTGGATTTTCGCAGGTATTGCTCTAATATTTGCAGTACTGACCTTGAGTTTGGTAATTGGCTTTAATCGACAGATGCTGGTCACGTTATTGGCAACTTTGACGGGAACTAGTTTATCGTTAATCATTAGTGTCATTATTTTAAAACTGACAAATGATCAAGGGATGCATTACGAAGCTCTATCTTATGCAACGCAAGCGCCAAAGGAACTATTCCTTGCTGCCACACTACTAGGTTCTCTAGGGGCTGTCATGGATGAATCGACAGATATCGTTGCAACACTATTTCAATTAAAAAAAGAACAACCAACTATTTCATCGAAAGAACTTTTTAAATCTGGACGTGAGGTTGGACAATCGATTATGGGACCATTAATTAACGTCTTATTCTTAATTTTTATTGCTGACATTTTCCCACTTGCCGTTTTGTACTTTAGAACGACCAATACAATTGGCTATACTTTTTCATGGACCATGGCTTTAGGAGTTGTCCAAACATTAATCAGCGGTATTGGGATTGTCATTGCGATACCTGTCGCAAGTTTTTTTGCAAGTCGATTAATCAAAGGGGATGACACATTATGATTACAATTGGTTGGTTAAGTGCCATTTTATTTGTCTTAATGGTCATTGTTGGAGGAATGAATGGTGTTCGTTCATTTTTAAGCTTATTTTTTAATTTTATCATGTTATTTTTTACGATTATTTTAATTACGGGAGGATTTCCGCCGGTAGCAGTGACCCTAATTAATGGCATTATTATTTTAGCTATTACGATTTTTCTTGGTGATGATAATGTGCAAGTTACTGAAACTGCTTTTTATGCTTCGTTAATTGTTCTGGTTATTCTCGTTCTTTTGATTATTCCAGTTGAACATTTTGCTGCAGTTCAAGGTTTTGGTGCAGAAGATAGTGAAGAAATAGAAGCATTTTCGTTATTAGTAGGCGCTAATTTTATGCAAATAGCGATTTCAACAGCTATTTTTAGTACTTTAGGCGCAATTGCTGAAGGTGCGATTGCAATTTCGGCTGGCTTAAATGAGATTATTGAACAAACACCAACAATTGATTTAAAAAAGTTATACGCAGCTGGTATTAGTATTGGTAAACATATTATTGGAACAACGTTTAATACACTATTTTTTGGTTTCTTTGGTGGCTTTTTAGCGCTATTTATTTTATTAGTACAGACGCATGCTACATTCGCAGATATTATAAATGATAAAATTTTTGTTGCAGAATTAATAATGATTTTATTTTCTATTATAGGTGTTATTCTAGCGGTTCCAATTACAGCATGGGTTTTAATTCAAAAATTAAAAATAAAAAAATAATTGAAATGAGTTTATGGTTATGTGTATAATTAAGAGATACTAATATAGGGGGATTTAAAATTGAATTATAAAAATTATATTGCTGAATTTATCGGCACATTTTTCTTGGTATTATTTGGTACAGGGGCAGTTACGTTAGGTAACGGTAGCCCACTTGTTATTGCACTTGCATTTGGTTTAGCTATTACATTGATGGTTTATGCTATTGGACCTGTTTCAGGTGCACACATCAATCCTGCTGTTTCATTAGCAATGTACATCAACAAGCGCATGTCATTGACTGATATGGTTGCTTACTGGGTTAGTCAAATCTTAGGTGCGATTGTAGCATCTAGCGTGGTTAAGATGATTATTTCATCAATGACAGATACATCAAAAGTTGCTGATGGTTTTGGTTCAAATAGTTATGCAACAATTCCTGGTGGTATGGCATTTTTCGTTGAAGCCTTATTCGCATTCTTATTCATCTTTATTATTTTGATGGTTACGAGTGAAAAATTTGGTAACAGTAATATTGCTGGCTTTGTGATTGGTTTAACATTAACAGTACTTATCTTTGTTGGTTTACCACTTACAGGGGTTTCAGTTAACCCTGCTCGTAGTATTGGACCTGCACTTTATGCCGGTGGCGATGCACTTTCACAACTTTGGGTATTTATTCTTGCACCATTAGTTGGTGGTGCTATTGCAGCATTCGCAGCAAAATATATTTTTAACAGTGAAGAAGCTTAATTTAATTAAGTGAATCATAAGCAGTGAATTCCGAGAGGGAATTTGCTGCTTTTTATTTTTAATGTATGTTATGGTTAATATAGATAGTGACAAGTGAGAGGAGAAATAATGGCATTTTTAGGAACGATTTGTTTAGTATTAGTGGCAACATCAATTGCGGGTCATGTCAGCACACGAATTGGTGTTCCTAGTGTTATCGGGCAATTATTAGTTGGTGTTTTACTTGGACCAGCAATGTTGAATTGGGTCCATTCAGATCATTTATTTGCGATGTTCGCAGAAATTGGTGTGATTATTTTAATGTTTATGGCGGGATTAGAAAGTGATTTAGATCTACTTAAAAAGTATTTAAAACCGGCCTTATCAGTTGCGACTTTAGGTGTTGTCTTCCCTATCTTAGTTGTCTATTACTTTGGTCGAATTTATAATTTTGGATTTGAATCGGCTTTATTTTTAGGTGTTATCTTTGCGGCAACGTCAGTTAGTATTTCCGTCGAAGTCTTGAAAGAATTAAAACGATTAGATTCAAAAGAAGGTGCAACAATCCTAGGTGCGGCCGTTGTGGATGATATCTTAGCTGTTGTTATTTTAAGTGTATTAGTTAGTGTATTTGGTAATATTACAAGTACCGGTGATAGCGCACAAGCTAACATTTGGATTGGCTTCTTATTAGAATTTGTTTACTTCATTGGTATTTTAATCCTATTCAAGTGGGTGGCGCCTTTCTTGATGAGATTAAGTGAACGATTATTAGTTGGCTCATCGATTACGATTATGTCACTGGTTATCTGTCTAGGTATGGCCTACTTAGCTGACTTAGTGGGGTTAAGTGCTGTTGTTGGTGCCTTTTTTGCAGGAATTGCAGTGGCACAAACACCGTATAAAAAAGAAATTGATGCCAATATTGAACCAATTGGTTATGCAGTCTTTATTCCAATGTTTTTCACGAGTATTGGATTAAGCATGTCATTTGATGGATTTATGAAAAATATTTGGTTTATCGTTATTTTAACGATTTTGGCCGTCCTCACAAAATTACTAGGTGGTGGATTAGGTGCTAGGTTACTTGGATTTGATTTAAATAGTGCATATGTAATCGGTGCGGGGATGATTTCTCGTGGCGAAATGGCTTTGATTATTGTCCAAATTGGGTATACCGCACACTTGTTGTCGACGGAATACTATTCGGCAGTTATCATGGTAATTATTATTTCAACTATCGTAGCACCGTTTATGTTAAAACATGCGATTGGTCGACAAAATAAAATTGAATTGAAGAAATAGTTGAACTGTTGAGGAACTAGCCTAGTGCTAATTTTTCAACAGTTTTTTATTTTTAAATGGTTACTAAATATCGCTATTCTGGCGTATTCATTTTATAATGAATTAAATAACTTCAAATGAAGAAGGTGGAATAATGAAACAATTATTGATTGCACAAGATTTATCTAGTGTTGGTGGTGTTTCATTAGGGATTGCGGTTCCTGTTTTAGCTAGTTATCAACAACGGACGACAATATTGCCAACAATGTTATTAAGTAGTCATACAGGTGGATTTGGAGTACCAATGAAGGTAGACATCTCACCATTTATAAAAGCTTTTGAAGAACACTGGGCAACTATTCCAGTTCAATTTACGGGCGCATATTTGGGCTATCTAGGGACGGCAGAAAGTATTAAAATGATGGGGATTCTACTAGATAGGTTATCTGATGATAAAGCACTCACCGTTATTGATCCAGTTATGGCTGATCACGGCACGTTATATTCAGGACTGACAAACGACTATGTAGAAGAATTAAGCATGTTATGTTTAACGCAAGCAGATTTAATTTTACCCAATTTAACAGAGGCTTACTTATTGGCAGACTGTAATTATCAGGAAAATCCTAGCGAGGCAGAAATTAAAAAGTTACTAACACGTTTATTAAAGAAATTAAATTTAAAAGCGGTTATAATTACAGGAGTTACAAACCAGAAAAATCAAATTGGTGTTGTTTTTCTAACAAAAGAAGGCGAATCAGGTTGGGTATTAAAAGAACAACGTGAGAATCATTATTTTGGGACAGGAGACTTGCTAGCAAGCTGCGTAGTGGGTGAGTTAATGAATGGTCATTCACTAAGGGAAGCATTGGAATTTGCAGTAGAAGTAACATGGAAAGCGATGAGTAATTCTGATAATGAAGGACTTGATCAAAGGTTAGGGGTTAATTTTATGAGTATTTTACCCGATATTAACGATAGAATGGAAAAATAAAATGAGAAATGAAAGATTAAGAAGCATTATTTTAGCGGGATTATTTGCGGCAATTATTTATATAGGTATCTCAGTTTTTAGAATACCAATCCCAGCTATGGTGGGAAAACCATTTATTCATTTCGGTAATTCACTAGCAGCATTGGCCGTGATTTTTTTAGGGTTTAGTTATGGCACAATTGCAGGAGCGATTGGTCTGGGATTATTTGATATTTTGAATGGTTATGCAGATACGTCATATTTTACTGTACTAGAAGTAGTGGTTATTGCATTACTAATTACGGTTGTTACGAAAGGATTAAAAAATTATCATGGTAAATATTGGATTATCATTATTGCTGCAACGGCAGGAATTGGTAAAATAGGAACATCATATTTAGTTTCGATTGGTGAAGCAATGATTAAAGGTGTTAGTTTTAATGTCGCCGCTGTTCAGGCGTTTTTAAGTTTACCTGCAACTGTTGTTAATTCAATCTCGACAATTATCATTGTTAGTTTATTATACGTACCCATTAAGCGATTGATGGTAAGGTTTAATCGGTAAAAAAGTCCAAATAAAAAAGGGTTGATGTGCGTGAGCTCACATTTACCCTCTATACAAATTGTCCAGATTGAACATATTTCATTTCTGTTGATAAGTTGGAAACGGCTGTTTCGATTGTTACCCCAGAACCTGAAATGGCTGGATTATTTTTTGAACTAGCAATAAAGATTTGTTTTTCAGTGTCTAAAGAAATCGTATACCAGTTTTTACTAAATGTTCCAAATTTCATAAGTGTGTATCCTCCGTATTTCTATATCTTACTACCATGAAAGCGCATTCTACTTTCTTTAGTAGAAGCTTAGTATAGTACGTACATAAAATGAATGCAAGTCATTTGTTTTATATTAACCAAAAATTTTTTAAATAATATGAAGAAGTCTAAAAACGATAAAGGGATGATTTAATGCAAAAACGAATATTCGTGATCACGGGTGCTCCGGGAACAGGTAAAACGACGATTAGAGACTATCTAACCAAGCAATTTGATGCCAAAAAGGTGATTACTCACACAACTAGGCAACCAAGAGTTAATGAAAAAAATGGTCGCGATTATTATTTTGAATCCGATGAAACTTTTTTTAATTTTCATTATTTAGAACATGTTGAGTATGATCGCCATTACTATGGTTCATCAAGAGAAGCGATAGATGCTGCTTGGTCAGAGGCAAAAAATGCGACAATTGTACTCGATACGGCAGGTGCCATCACGTATTCAAAAGAATTACCAAAAGAAACAGTTGTCTTATATTTGTCTGTATCGGATAATCAGATATTACAAGATCGGTTAATTAAACGGGGAGATACGATTCGAAATCGAAGTTTACGCTTAGATTCTGGTGAAGCAAAACGAGACATGAAACTTCCAGCAGATCTTGAAGGTATAGCACATGTCATTATTAATGACGATTTAGTTGACGCAAAGAAACAGATTGATCAGTTAATTCAATCATTAGGTTAAGAGTGATTGCTTTTTTTAGTTGATATGGTATTCTTCTTAAAGAGTAACCATTATTATTTAGAAATGGAGATAAGCCTTTTGACTGAATTAATTGATGATGCATTGCATATACTAAAAGAAAATAAATATAAAATTACGAAACAAAGAAAAAGTTTATTAACGTATTTAAGTCAGTATGAGGAAGCTTATGTTGACGTTACAGTTGTGGATGACTATATGAGAAATAAATATCCAGGGATGAGTCATAATACAATTTATCGAAATATCAAAGAATTTAAAGAAATGGGTCTTGTTGAGCAACGGATGAATGGTGAACGAGCCTGTGTAAAATATCAATGTGATTTTAGTCACAAACATCACCATCATTTTATTTGTACTTCTTGTAGTAAGGTGGTTGAACTTGATAGCTGTCCGCTAGATTATTTTGTAAAACAGTTACCAGGTTACAAAATAGAAGAACATAAATTTGAATTACATGGGATTTGTGATGAATGCCAAAAAAAATTATCGAAAAATTAAGTTTATCTTCGAATAAACTTCAATAACAAATGGTTTAATGGAAAAAGTACAAAATTGGAGTGAGAGTTAATGGCATATAGAACGCCACCATTTATAACACCTTTTGCAATTGTTTCTATCGTACTTGCATTGGGCGCAACTAACGTTGTTGTTAACAAAACAACGAATACAAACGAAGGAGCAACAGTTTCTTCAGTAGCTTCATCACCGTCGGAAACTAAACCTAAAGTAGACGATAATTCGAGTTCCAAAGAAGTAAGTTCATCTTCTGAGACGAGTTCTTCTGATTCGTCCTCTTCATCAGAAAGTTCAAAAGATGAGTCTAGTAGTTCAAGTGCTGCCGATGAAACATCAAACAAATCAGCAAGTACAAGTGCCGATAATACAACGGATGATAAGAGCGCGGAAACAAGTACCGATGACACAACTGATACAAGTACAGATACTGATACAAATGCGGATAAAGCTAGCTCGGCAACAAGCACAAGTAGTAGCGTGAAGAATACTAAAACGGTAACGACTGACAAAGCCAAAGCCAGTGCAGAAACGACAAATACAGACTAAGGATTAGGAGGTAAATAAATGTTTAGTTTACTAGATTTAGCAAACCATTATTTAGGGTTTATTAATGTTAATTTAAAATTAAAAAATAGAATTTATACTGTTTTAGGCTTTCTTGGTAATTGGTATTTATTGTATATCGCATCACGATATTTCATAAATGGTTATTATGTTAGAGGTAGTTTGTTTATTCTTGCTTTTTTTGTTTTATTATATTTTATTGTTTTAAATGTTATTCATTATTTTACAAATAAAACAACTAAATTTGATCCTTCACCGAAAATTGAAAAATTGTTGGGCGGACCGCCTAAGGAAGAAATTGAAGGAGATAAACGTCGCCGAATGCAACCAGGTTATGTTCAAACGAATGGCCTATTTGATTCTAAAATGCTGATGCCAGCGACACTTAGGACAAATAGAAACGAAAAAGTAAGTATTCAAAAAATTGCTGATCAAATGAAGCAAGTTAAGTATTCAGATTTTGATTATGATGGATTGTCAGATGATGCTATTATAAAAGAAATTCAGAAAACAGGAAAACCAGTGTCAGAGTTAGCACAGCCCGTTGCTTTTCCATTTTTTGAATTAAAAATAGAAGACGAAAAAATGAATGTTTACGCTGGAATGAATCAGATTGATAAACAATTGATTGGTCGCCTAACCCATGTTGGTTTATCTGATATTGAAACGGCTAAAGAACAATATGATATTTACTTAGCAACAGCAACTATTTATGGTGGTAATCAGAAGGTTGCTGGTCGATCATCAGTTATTGAAGAATCACATAAATTTCACGTTAAAGTTCAAATTGCCTATAAAGAAAAAGAAAATTAGTAAAAAAGTGATAGCAAATAACTACATTGCTATCACTTTTTTTGTGATTATATGGTACATTTAAAAAAGACTGCAATTAAACATCCATTTGGTAGTATAATTAAAGTATCACAAAAAAGAATAAAAGAGTTAAGAGAAGGGGATTGAGAGTATGGCAATGATCGAATTTAAAAATGTGGAGAAATATTACGATAAATTTCACGCATTGAAGAATATCAATTTAAAAGTTGAAGCAGGCGAAGTCGTCGTTATTATCGGGCCATCTGGTTCTGGAAAAAGTACATTAATCAGAACTATCAATGGTTTAGAGCAAGTTAACGAGGGGCAACTATTAGTTGATAATTTTGATTTAGCAGATAAGAAAACGAATATTGATAAAATCAGAAAAAATGTTGGGATGGTATTTCAACATTTTAACTTGTACGAAAACAAAACTGTTTTAGAAAATATTATGCTTGCACCACGTTTAGTTTTAAAACGGGATGAAGCTGAAAATAAAAAAATCGCAATGGATTTATTAAAAACAGTTGGACTTGATGATAAAGCACAATCATATCCTAGAATGTTATCAGGTGGACAATCGCAAAGAATTGCCATTGCCCGTAGTCTAGCTATGAAACCTAAGGCGCTATTATTTGATGAACCAACTTCTGCATTAGATCCTGAAACAATTGACGATGTTTTAAAAGTTATGAAAGATATCGCTAAAAATGATGGGATCACAATGATTGTTGTAACTCATGAAATGGGCTTTGCTCGTGAAGTAGCCGATCGTGTTATTTTCATGGCTGATGGTCAAATTCTTGAGGATGATACAACAGTAGAATTTTTCGACAATCCAAAAGAAGAACGTGCAAAAAAATTCTTGAGTAAAATTATTAAACATTAAGGAGCTCAAGACTGTGAGAGTGGGGATTAAAATATGAAACAATTAAGAAAAATTAGCTTATTGTTTATGAGTATAGCTATGGTATTAGTTATTGCAGGCTGTGGAGCGCAAAGTAAAGCCAACATTGCAACAACAGCTAAAGAAACAAAAACAATTAACTGGGGTGTTAAAGCAGATACGAAGTTATTTGGTTTAATGAACATCAAAACCGGTGAAATCCAAGGATTTGATATTGATATTGCTAAGGCAGTGACAAAAAAAATCTTAGGTAAAGATGGTAAAGCTAATTTTGTTCAGGTAACAAGTAAAACAAGAATTCCACTTTTGAAAAATGGAAATATTGATGCAATTATTGCGACGATGTCCATTTCTAAAGATCGTGAAAAACAAGTTGATTTTTCTAACTCTTATTTTGCTGCCGGACAAGCTATTTTAGTTAAAAGAACAAGCTCAATTAAATCCGTAAAAGATTTGAATAAAGACGGTATGGTTGTTTTAGGTGTTAAGGGTTCAACTTCAGTTATTAACATGAAGAAGTATGCACCTAAAGCAGAAGTGCTGGAACTAGATGATTATGCGCAAGCATTAACCGCACTAAAATCTGGTCAAGGTGATGCTTTAACAACTGATAATGGTATTTTATATGGGATGGTTAAAGAGAATTCTGATTTTGCTGTTGTTGGTGGTACTTTTACGCATGAACCTTACGGAATTGCGATTGATAAAGGCCAAGGTGAATTTAAGAATGAAGTTAATAAGGCTTTAGCTGAAATGCGTGCCGATGGCTCGTATGAAAAATTATTAAACAAATGGTTTGGCGATATTCCAGGATTTAGTGTGAAGGAGGCGAGTCAACAATGATTACGATTTTTACAGAACATTGGCAAGCCTTATTAACAGGACTTGGCTATACATTGTGTTCAAGTGTACTCGCATTATTTTTTAGTTTAATTATAGGTTCGTTCTTTGCAATTTTGGAAGAAATGCCATATCGAATTTTAAAAATTATTGCACGTATCTATATTGAAATATTTAGAAATATTCCGTTATTGGTTGTTGCAATGTTTTTCTACGTTGTGGTACCTATGTACGTTACGAATATCAACGGATTTACAGCTGGAACAATCGGACTAACGATTTACACATCTGCCTTTATTGCAGAAACAGTTCGTGCTGGGATTAGAGCTGTTGATCCTGGACAAATGGAAGGTGCTCGCTCAAACGGGTTAACATTCATGCAATCGATGTTTCATATTATTTTACCCCAGGCATTTAAATATGTGATTCCACCTTTGGGTAATCAGTTCATTAATTTGGTAAAAAACTCTTCAGTTTTAGCCTTCGTTGCTGGATTTGATTTAATGTACCAAGGTGATATTATCGCATCAACAACATTTGATACAATCAACACGTACATTATCGTTGGGGTGTTATATTTAATTATCACGATGCCATTAAGTTATTACATGAGACATTTAGAAAAGAAATTAAGTTAAAGGGGGTCTAGAAAAATATGTCAGATTTTATTGCAGCATATAGTTGGGAAAATATTCGCTACTTACTACAAGGATTATTAGTAACAATCGAAGTTTCAGTTATTTCAATTATTTTCAGTTTTATAATTGGCGCTATTCTAGGCCTAACACGATATATTAAAGTAAAACGTTTATCTGCTATAGTTGGTTTTATAATTGATTTAATTCGAAATTTACCATTACTTTTAATCTTATTTTTCGTTTATTTTGGCTTAGCAAATGTTGGTATTCGGTTATCAATTTTCTGGTCAGCAACGTTAGCGATGACCGTTTTCGAATCAGCAATGTTAGCTGAAATCATTCGAAGTGGTATTCAAGCTGTTGAACCCGGACAAATGGAAGGTGCTCGCGCAAATGGTCTAACTTATTGGCAAGGTCTGCGTGTGATTGTCTTACCACAAGCTTTAAAGAAAATGATTCCACCATTGGTTAGTCAATTTATCTCATTAATTAAAGATACGTCATTGGCTACTATCATTGTTTTACCAGAGTTACTGTATCATGCACAATTAGTATACGGTCAAAATACTAATTATGTTATTCCAATGTTCGTCGCTTTAGCAGTGATGTACTTCGTCGTTTGTTATGCACTATCATTGGTTTCAAGATACTTAGAAAGACGCTTAGCGTAGACAATAAAATAAAAATGGTTGTTGAAATCTATATAGATTTTAGCAACCATTTTTATTAGTTAGTAGAATCGGCATAAAATGACGGTTTGTTTGATTGAAAAATAAATTAGAAAGAAGATGATGTCATGGTGAAAATTGCTGTTATTCTAGGGAGTTCAAGAGAGAATTCTATTGGTAAAAGGGTCATTAAGTATATTGAAGGAGTAGCAAAAAATCAGGATAATGTTGAATTTTCATTTCTAAAATTAAGTGACTATCAGTTAACCTTCTTCCACGAAAAATTGGCACCTATGCAAAATGAAAATCGACAACTACCTGAAAATGAAGCACGATGGATAGCGGATGTAGCTGCGGCAGATGGCTTTATTATCTTAACGCCTGAATATAATCATGCTATTCCAGCCGTTTTGAAAAATGCAATCGATTATTTGGCTTTTGAAGGGCAACGTAAACCAGTTAAGATTGTGGGCTACTCAGATAACATGCGCGGTGCACAATTTGCAACAGCTGAATTAGTACCTATTTTGAATCGATTAGGATTTATCACGTTGCCTACGCCAACATTATTGGGAATAGTTGATCAAACATTTAATGAAGATGGACAACTAAATAACGATGCTAAGTTAACAGATTATACAAAAAATAAAATTGCTCAGACTTTGCAAGAAATTAAATTTTATACACAACTTTTTGTGAATAATCCTTTTCCCGGAAAATGATGAATTAAAAATAAAAATGTGTAATGACAATAGCTGTCATTACACATTTTTTATTATAGATCTTTATTTTTATGTGTTTCGTATAAATAAACCGGGATACCAAGTGCAACAATTGTAAATGAAATTAAAACACCTACAATATCTGATTGAACTTCGCTAACTAAAACGAAGGCTGCACCTAAGATAGCAACAATAGGTGTTATGGGGAACAATGGAACTGAGAAAACACGTTTTAAATCTGTTCCTTTATTCCGACGGCGTAAGATAAAGAGGCCGACGAAAGTCATAACATAAAAGCAATAAACTGTAAAAATACAAATTTCAGATAAGCGATCAGCATCAAAAAATAAAATCATAATCGCTGCAATACTTAAAGCCACACATGTTGCAATAACAGGTGAATGTGATTTTGGATGTAAATAAGATATTTCTTTATGGAAAGGTAATTGTTTGTTCTTACCCATTGCCCACATAATTCGAGGGAATGTCATGATTTTACCGTTCATACAACCAAGAATAGAAATAATGACACCGATATTCATAATTTTTCCACCAAGTTGGCCAAAGGCAATCTTAGCAAATTGTGGTGTTGCATTTTCGCCTAGTTGATGGATTTGACTAGCAGGCATGACACGCATAATACTGAACGAAACAAGAATATAAATAAGAAGAACAATTGAAATTCCTAAAACAATAGCTCTAGGTAATGTCTTTTTAGGATTTTTAATTTCATCACCCATATTAGCAATCAGAATCCAACCATCATAAGCAAATAAAGTAGCTAGTATACCAACACCAAAATTATTTGTAGAGTGACTGACAGTTGCAACAGATTGGCCAAGTGCATTTGCATTGCCAAAAAATAAACCAAAAATAATAATAGCAGCAATAGGGAATAATTTACAAATAGTTGTAATAATCTGGAATGAAGCACCATAACGATTTGATAGCATATTTAGGAAGCCAATAGAAATGACTGCAATTAATGCGATTAAATGAGAATAACCAGCTGGAATACTAAAGAAATCTACTATTAAAATAGCAAGGTACGCGCCTAACGCAGCAATCATAGCTGGTCCATACACGATAACTTGCATCCAACCAGCTAAGAAACCCCAAATTTTACCGTAAATTTTTTCCATGTAGATATATAATCCACCGGTTTCTGGAATTTGAGATCCAATTTCAGCAACAGTTAGTCCAGCGGTTAAGGTTATGATACCACCACATAGCCATGCGAGCAGGGCATTTGTAGTAGAGCCGGTGTAGTCAAGTACCGAAGCTTGTTTAAAGAAGATACCAGAACCAATAACAGTTCCGATTACGATTGATAATGCTGACCATAGACCTAACGATCTGTTAAGTCCAACTGCTGGTTTTTTTTCCAAAATTGAATCCTCCTTTTCTAAAATGAATAGTTGCATTTTAGCATAACAGCGGGAATCATGCAATAAACTAGATATGATTATGACGACAAAAAAGAGTGCGTGAATCGGCTATTTCAGACCGATTCACGCACTCTTTTTATAGAATTATTTTAAACGATGTAATCTTGCAATTGGGTTGCAATAGTTTTTGTTGCATCAATCTTTAATTTTGTACCTGATTCTTCATAATCTGTTTCTAAGATAGTTGCCTTTTCATTGATTAAATCAACAAGTTGACCTTTATCAAATGGGATAAGAACAGTCATAATTTCGTTATCTTTAAAGACATTCTTTTTAATGATATCTACTAATTGATTAAGTGATTTTTCATCACGCGCACTATAAGTGAATTTATCATCTGAGAAAGTAGGATAATCAATATTTGCTAAATCAGCTTTATTATAGGCATAAATCATCGGAATGTTTTCGACGCCAATAGCTTTTAATGTATCTTCAGTTGTTTGAATCATTTCCTCAGCATGTTTATCAGCCACGTCAATCACTTGGATAAGTAAATCAGCTTGTGCAGCTTCAGCCAAGGTTGTACGGAAAGCTTTTACTAATTGGTGAGGCAATTTGCTGACAAAACCAACAGTATCGCTCAATAAAATTTGTTTTTTATCTTCAAATTGAATATTACGGACACTTGTATCTAATGTAGCAAACAACATATTCTTTTCAAAAACTTGTTTGTCATCATCTTGTCCGATTAGACGAAGCAAGCCGTTCATTGTCGTTGATTTACCTGAATTAGTATAACCAACTAATGCAACAGTCGGAATACCAGATTTATCACGTTGTTTACGTCTAGTAGATTCTTCTTTGTCCATTTCAGCAAGATCTTTTTTAATGTGGTTAATCCGATTTTCAATCACACGACGATCTAATTCAATCTTCGTTTCGCCAGCACCACGGTTAGCGAGTCCACCACCAGATTGTTGATCTAGTTTATCTTGCATCCCTCTTAAACGAGGTAACTGATATTGAAGTTGAGCCATTTGAACTTGGAGTTTTGCTTCGCGTGATTGTGCTCTTGAAGCAAAAATAGCTAAAATCAGGCCTGTACGATCCATAACTTCCATACCTGATGCAGCTTCAAGGTTACGAATTTGAGTTGGTGATAATTCGTCGTTTACAACTAAAATTTTCACACCTTGTGCTTCACTTTCAGTCTTGAATTCTTCAGCTTTACCTTTACCAAAGTAAAGGGCAGCAGTTGGTCGATCTAATTTCTGACGAATGTCTTCAACAGCATGCATGTTGTTAGCTTCGACTAATGCAGCTAATTCAGACATTGTATAATCTAAATTTTCACGTTGTTTTTCGATACCAGCAATGAAAACGTCAATAACTGGTATTTCTGTAGAATAAGTTTCTTTCATGAGAACCTCCTCGTGGAACTTAATTAATAGGTTAAGTATAACATTTATTCAAAAAAATATTCGAACATCAAAATAAGTTAACTGAATTAAATGAGAATTAATGAATAAAAATGGCCAAACTCTCATTTTAACAACGTGCAAATGTTATGAGTTGAATATTTTATATAGTTAAACGGCTTTTTTAAAGGCGCTTGAATCTCTTTTTAATTAAATTAGAGTTTAATGTTGATTTTAATCTTTTTCTAATGTAAGATAAACCTACGTTAAGAAAAGGTAAATAAAAAAGGAGAGGTCATATTATGAAGTTAAAGTCAGTTTTGAAATTAAGTGGTGTGCTAGCATTGTCTGTCATTGTCTTGGCAGCGTGTGGATCTAAATCTTCATCTTCAGATAGTAAAGAACTCGCTGATAAACAGGTTATTAATTGGTCTGAAACAGCTGAATTACCATCGATGGATTTATCGACAGCAACGGATACAGTTAGCTTTAACATGTTGAACAATACTAATGAAGGTTTATACAGAATTGGTAAGAACAGTAAAGTGTCAAATGCACTTGCAACTAAAACAACCGTTTCAAAAGATGGCATGACTTATACATTTAAACTTCGTGATTCAAAATGGAGCAACGGAGACGATGTAACGGCTAAAGATTTTGTTTATTCATGGCAACGGACCGTTAATCCTAAGACAGCTTCACAATATGGTTACCTCTTCTCAGGGATTAAAAATTATGATGCAATCAGCGCGGGTAAGATGGCGCCATCAACATTGGGAATCAAAGCAACTGACAAACATACATTAGTTGTAACACTTGATAAAAAAGTACCATATTTCAAATTATTGATGGGCTTCCCAACGTTCTATCCACAAAATCAAAAAGTTGTTGAAAAGTATGGTTCTAAATATGGCACACAAAGCAAATACATGGTTTACAATGGTCCATTTACATTAAATGATTGGACAGGAACTAACTTAACTTGGGACCTAAAGAAAAATGACACTTATTGGGATAAAAAAGCAGTTAAGCTAACACAAATGAATTTCCAAGTTTCTAAAGATAAT
Organism: Dellaglioa sp. CoH-55-MRSF-7; assembly: GCF_056782235.1. Next base: position 107,866 of record NZ_JBXAYI010000001.1, on the reverse strand, counting down.
ACAACAAGCTATAATTTATACCAAAGTCAAAAATTAGATATGACGAATTTATCTGCTGAACAAGCTAAAACATTGAAAACAGATAAAGACTATATCACACGTAAACAAGCATCAACGTTCTACTTACAATACAATCAAAAGAATAAATTATTTAATAACCAAAAGATTCGTCAAGCTATTTCATTAGTTATCAACAGAAAACAATTTGTTGATAAAATTTTAGGGGATGGCTCAACTGTTGCGACAGGTTTAGTATCATCAGGTCTTGCTTCAAATCCTAAAACAGGCGAAGATTTTGCAAAAGAATCAACCGTTAAATCAACTGCAAATACAGACATTGCAAAAGCAAAAGAATTATGGAAAGCAGGATTAAAAGAAGTTGGTGTTACAAAAGCTAGTTTCTCACTTCTAAGTGATGATACTGATAAAGCTAAGAAAACAAATGAATTTTTACAAAATGCGATTGAAGATAACTTAGATGGTGCGGATGTAACATTAACAAATATCCCATTCAAATCACGTTTAGCAAAATCAACTAGTGGTGATTTCGATATTGTTGTTACAGCATGGGGTGCTGATTTCTCAGACCCAATCTCATTCTTAGATTTATTTACTTCAGATAATTCACAAAATGCAGGTAAATGGAAAAATAGTGAATATGATGCATTGATTAAAGCTTCAAAAACAACAGATGCAAGTAATGCAGATAAACGTTGGGATGATTTAGTTAAGGCTGAAAAAATCTTGATGAAAGATCAAGGAATTGCACCTCTTTACCAAATGGCTCAAGCTCAATTATTAAGATCAACAGTTAAAGGTGTTATCTACAATGGAGCTGGTATCAATTACAATTTCAAAGATGCTTATGTTACTAAATAATTAATTAACGTGTTAAAATTTAACAAGTGAGAGTTAGCTACCACGGCTAATTCTGACTTGTTTTAATTACATAATAAAGCAAAAGTGAGGGTCAGAATTATGGGTAAATACCTAGTTAAACGAATTTTTTATATGCTACTGACGTTGTTTTTAGTCGCAACCATTACCTTCTTTTTAATGAAGTTAATGCCTGGATCACCTTATGCGAATCAGCAAAAAATGACAACTGAGCAATTACAGATTATGAATGAACAATATGGATTGAATAAACCCGTATGGCAACAATATCTCATTTACTTAGTGGGATTAGTTAAGGGTGATTTAGGAACGTCATTCCAATACAGTAATCAACCTGTGTCATACCTAATTTCAAGCCGTATTGGACCATCCGGACAACTTGGATTACAAGCTATCATCTTCGGAATAGTTATTGGAATTGTGATTGGTGCCATTGGTGCGATTAACAAAAATACTTGGATTGATACTTCTTCAACAATTTTATCAATCTTAGGTATCTCAATTCCTTCTTTCGTCTTAGCTGTTTTATTACAGTATTACGTAGGATTAAAGTTAGGCTGGTTACCAATTGCTGATTGGGGCGGATTCAGTTACACGATTCTACCGACAATTGCTTTAGGGGTTGGCCCACTGGCGGAGACGGCCAGGTTCATTCGAACCGAGATGGTGGATGTCCTAAGCAGTGATTACATTGAACTGGCTAAGGCTAAAGGATTAACAAAGTTTGGCGTTGTATTCCACCATGCTTTACGTAATAGTTTAATTCCTTTAGTAACATTAATCGGCCCTTATACGGTTGCATTAATGACTGGTTCAATGGTTGTTGAAAATATATTCTCAATTCCTGGAATTGGTGAACAATTCGTAAAATCAATTTTGACAAATGATTTCCCCACAATCATGGGTGTTACAATGCTTTATTCAGCTGGACTAGTAGTTGTTATCTTATTAACAGATATCATTTACGGTATTATTGACCCAAGAATTCGATTAACTGGAAGGAGAAATTAACGATGGCAGATAAAATTGACCTACCAGTAGATGCATTTGAACCGTTAGATAAAAATAACGCTATTGATAATGAAAAAATTGCTGCACCGTCGTTGACTTTCGTTCAGGATGCTTGGCGTCGGTTGAAGAAAAATAAAGGGGCTTTTATCTCACTTTGGGTCCTGGTTGCAATTTTTATTTTGGCATTTGGATCCCCCATTTTAGCACCACATAGTGCAACAGAACAAAATGTTGAGTATACAAATTTACCACCTAAAATTCCTGGTGTACCAATAGATGGATTAAATGGAAAGTTAAAAACATCATCAGGTAGCTGGTATGATGCTTATGAACAAAATAGTATTCCAAAAGATAAATACTTTATTTTAGGAACGGATGTTTTTGGACGTGATTTGTTATCAAGAATTATGTATGGAACTAAGATTTCCTTAATCGTGGCACTAGTTGCTGCATTAGTCGATTTAGGAGTCGGTGTTGCTTATGGAATCTTGTCCGGTTGGCGTGGCGGACGTGTTGATACATTCATGCAGCGAATCATCGAAATTATTTCATCGGTACCTAACTTGGTCGTTATTGTTTTAATGTTATTGGTTTTCAAACCAGGTTTAACATCAATTATTTTAGCAATTGCAGTGACTGGTTGGACAACGATGGCTCGATTAGTTCGGGCACAAACGTTGAAATTAAAAGATCAAGAATATATTCTTGCAGCTCGAACTTTAGGCGAGTCACCCGTAAAAATTGCAGTGAAACATTTACTACCTAACTTATCGAGTGTGATTATTATTCAAACAATGTTTACAATTCCTAGTGCTATTTTCTTCGAAGCTTTCTTAAGTTTCATCGGAATTGGGATTAGTGCTCCTCAAGCTTCACTTGGGTCATTATTGAATGATGGTCAAAAGAATTTCCAGTTTTTACCATACCAAATGTGGTATCCAGCAATTGTTTTATGTATTATCATGGTTGCCTTCAACTTATTAGGTGATGGACTCCGTGATGCCTTTGATCCAAAAACGAAAGAGTAGGTGTTGAAAAATGGCAGAAAATATTTTAGAAGTTAACAATCTAGAAATTAATTTTCATACGTATGCTGGAGATGTTAAAGCCATACGTGATGTTAGTTTTCATCTGGCTAAAGGTGAAACTTTAGCAATCGTTGGTGAATCAGGTTCCGGTAAATCCGTTACAACAAAAAGTTTAATGGGATTATTAGCTAATAATGCAGAAGTTATGGGTGGAGAAATTCTTTTTCATGGTGAAGATTTACTTAAAAAATCAGAAAAACAAATGGAAAACATTCGTGGTAAAGATATCGCAATGATTTTCCAAGACCCAATGACTTCTTTAGATCCTACTATGAGAATTGGTAGACAAATTGCTGAACCATTAATGAAGCATAAACATGTAAAAAAAGAAAAAGCAATGGCGCAAGCCTTGGAAATTTTGAAGTTAGTTGGGATTACAGATGCTAAAAAACGCTTTAAGGACTATCCACATCAATTTTCTGGTGGTCAACGCCAACGAATTGTTATTGCGATTTCATTAGTTTGTTATCCAGAAATTTTAATTGCTGATGAACCAACAACAGCTTTAGATGTAACCATCCAAGCACAGATTTTGGAATTAATGAAAGAATTACAAGCAAAAATTGAAACATCAATTATTTTCATTACCCATGATCTAGGGGTTGTTGCTGGTATGGCTAATCGTGTAGCGGTTATGTATGCAGGTCGGATTGTTGAATATGGGACAGTCGATGAGGTCTTTTATAACCCACAACATCCATATACTTGGGGCTTATTGAATTCAATGCCAACACTTGATAGTGAACATCTGTACGCAATTCCAGGTACACCTCCTGATTTATTGGATCCACCAAAAGGGGATGCATTTGCCGCTCGGAATGAGTACGCTATGAAGATTGATACAGAACAACAACCACCATTCTTCGATGTTTCACCAACACATGCAGCAGCTACATGGTTGTTGCATCCAGATGCACCTAAAGTAACGCCGCCAGTTGAAATTCAAAGACGGTATAAAATTTTTGCAAAACAACAAGAAACAAAAATTAAAGCGAATCAAAATTTGGTAGAAAACTAAGGAAGGGGAGCTGAACATAGTGGAACAAAAGAAAAATAAAATTTTAAAAGTCCGTCATTTAAAACAATATTTTAATGTCGGCAAACCAGACGAAGTGAAAGCTATCGATGATATTTCATTTGATATTTATGAAGGCGAGACATTTGGCTTGGTGGGCGAGTCAGGGTCTGGTAAAACAACAACAGGTCGTAGTATCATCAATTTATATGAACCAACTGATGGTAAAATTGATTTTGATGGTGTTGATATTCGTAAAATTAAGTCTAAAAAAGATAAATTACAATTTCGCCGTGACATGCAAATGATTTTTCAAGATCCATATGCATCACTAAATCCACGAATGAAAGTTAAAGATATTGTGGCAGAAGGAATAGATATTCACCATTTAGCTGCCAATGATGAAGCACGTGCGAAACGTGTTGAAGAATTATTAGAAACAGTTGGATTGAATAAAGATCATTCTAGCCGCTACCCCCATGAATTTTCAGGTGGCCAACGCCAACGTATTGGTATTGCTCGTGCTTTAGCTGTAGAACCTAAGTTTATCATCGCAGATGAACCTATTTCTGCATTAGATGTTTCAATTCAAGCGCAGGTTGTTAATTTGTTGAAGGAATTACAAATTGAACATAACTTAACATATTTGTTTATTGCACATGATTTATCAATGGTTAAATATATCAGTGATCGAATTGGTGTGATGCATTATGGTAAGTTATTAGAAATAGCTCCTGCAGACGAAATATATACACATCCTTTACACGATTATACAGCCAGTTTAATCTCGGCCGTTCCTGTTCCTGACCCTGAATTTGAACGTAATCGCATTCCAGTACCATACGATTCGTCAGTTGAGGCAGATGGTAAAAAACGTCGAATGGTTGAAATTTCGCCAGAACATTTTGTTTTAGCAAGTGAAGATGAAATCCCTATGTATAAGGAACGAGCTGCCAATACTTTGGCAGAAGAAGCTGAATAATAAATCAGAAAGATCTTTTCAAGAATTTTTGAAAAGGTCTTTTTTGATTTTAAAAAGGGTGTAAACTATTAATTGTATGAGTATCTTAAATATATTAAAGGAAGTATAAAAATTTTAGGTAATTATGCATAAAATAATGTATACTAGATGTATTAGAATTAGGTAACGACATAACTATTTTTTGATTTGGGAATGAATAAAAGGTTCAACTAAAACGTTATGTGGAACAAAGGGTTTTATATGGTGGGGAGAATGGGAGCACCCAACATGATAGATGATACAGAAGTATATAATGAAGCGTACAAAGAATTACCGTATGATGTACAATTACTTTTTCAAGAGGGGCGTCTCTGCGAAAAAGATAATGATTTAGCCGTATTATTCGATTTATTTATTAAAAGTACAATTAATTTTACTGAATTCTATGGATTTAACGATGATAGAAAGCAGCTATTTGATGAATTGAAACAAAATCCAGAAGAGGCCGCGCAGTTAATTAAGCAATATCGGTATTATCGTAATTGGTTCGAAAAATATCAGGCTAATGTTAATTGTTTTTCGAAATTAAGATTTCTAACTGTCTGTGAATGGTATGATGGTCAACAAGCATATGCAAGTAATAATTAAGAAATGCTATCATACAAGAAATTAAGTAAAAAAAAGTTAGAATATAAAATTAATTTAACTTAAAATGCGAACTTAAAATATACGGCAAGCTTAACAATATTGTTAAGCTTTTTTTGTTTTTATAAGACGCAGAAAAAATTAAAATAGATAACAAGCCAAGTGCTTGTTATCGATGAGAAGGGTGTGGTATATTAATTGCAATTATCGGGGGGTAATCGAATGAGTTTAGGTGAAGGAATAAAAAATGTAAACGCATTACCGTATGATGTGAGGCTATTATTAGAGGAAAGAAATATTCCGGAGAATCAAATGAGTTGGGAAATTATTTCTGATGTGTTTCTTGAAAGTATTGCGACTTACACAGCATTTTATGGATTTAATGAGGATCGTAGAGCGCTATTCAATGATTTAAAAAATGATAAAAATGAGGCCAATCAAATTATAACAACCTATAAAGAATATCGTGAGTGGTTTAAATACTATCACGTTCATTTTGAAAATCTAGAAGATGTGAGGTTTTTAACGATTTGTGAGTCAATAGGTGTAGATGGCATAATAATAAAAGATTAAATTCAAAAACGCTATGACTACTTTTAATTAAGTAGTCATAGCGTTTTTGAATTTAATCTTTAATACCATCTCTTTTACGTTCACGTTCAGCAATCATTGGCATAATGAATCCAAGACCGATAAGAACAACGACACTAATAATATTGATGGCTAACTGGTAGTAGAATAGTGAGCTACCCATCTCGACATCTTGAGGAATAATCCCAAAGACTGTTGCCAAAACAGTAACAACTAAGCACCATAAACCAACAGCGTAAGCTAATTTGTCATTTTTAATGAAGACATATTCTGATGGATATTTAGCACTATTTTTACGGATCTGCATGAAGGCGAAGAAAATCCAACAAGTGACACCTGGTGAAATAATTCCATTCAAGTTCAGTAACCAATTAAAGATTGTATTCATATCTGGCAAGAAGACACCCAAGAAGAGAATGAAGGCACTTAAAGTACAAGTTAAAATGTACCCATTAATTGGTAAACCATCTTTGTTAACTTTAAGTAATTTCTTAGGCATATAACGAGCGCCTGTGTCAGAGATAAGCATGCGAGTCATAGCGTCAAGAAGAACAGCTAGAAGAGCACACATGTACACAATTTGAGTAATAGCGAAGGCATACATTAACCAACTACCCATATGAAATTGATCTCCTAAACGAAGGAATGCGTAGTACGAACCATTCATTTTAAAATCATTAGGAATGTTATGGGCATTGAAGAAAATCCCAAGTGCGAATGAGCCGAAAACTGTTAAGAAGATTGTCATAACGGTTAACATAATCATGGCTTTAGGGAAATCTTTTTTAGGTTTTTTCATTTTTGTGACAAATGGCGCAATTAATTCTGCACCATTAATCGCATAAATTAATAAACCAATTGTTGTGAAATAATGTAAATCAAATTTAGGAATTAGTGTGTGCCAGCTCATATTTGTTGTTGCAATACGACCTGAAGGTGTTAATAATGAGCCAAATGCCATTACAACATATAAAATTGTGAGGATGAACATGGTACCACCACCAATAAGACCTAAAAATTCTAATGAACCTTTGAAGAAACGTTGAACAAAAATGAAACCAACGAAGATTACTAATGTTATTAACGCGAACATAGCTGTTGATAAACTATCTTCGAGTGCATTACTTCCGTTAAATAACCAACCAAAGCCAACAACGACTGAATTAGCGGTATCAACAACGTAAGGAATCGAAGCAGCCCAATAAGTCCATGCCGTAAAGTAACCTAGTTTTTCGCCACGAGTTCCGCGAACCCATGAACTTAAACCGCCACCTTCTGAATTAAAGACGGAACCTAATTGTCCTACCATTAAAGAATAGGGAATTACATATAATAGCAATAAAATGATCCAAGATGTAATAACGCCCATACCTTGATTTTGAAAGTTATAGACGATATCGTCGAAGCCAATAACTGTTACGAATGACATTAATGCCAAAACTGGCCACGATATAAATGTTTTTTTCTCGTTTTCCATAAGTACCTCCCGTGATAAATAACTATGTAAATTAAACTAACAATTTATAAGTATAGTGAACTGACTAATTAATTTCCATGAAAAATTAAATTAATATAAAATGTAATCGTTTTAATGAGAATTAAGTTAAGAATTAACGATAATAAAAATTGCTATTTAATGTGTACTATGTATAATAGTACACATATAGTAAAATGATAAATATAAATGGAGGACTAATAAAATGAAAGAAATAGTTGTAAGCGCAAAAGATGTTAAAAAAGTCTACGGTAAGAATAAAGAGAAGAAAACGGAAGCCTTAAAAGGGATTAATTTTTCTGTCGAACAGGGTGAATTTATTGGTATCATGGGGGCATCAGGATCAGGTAAATCAACATTACTTAACTTATTATCAACACTAGACCAGCCGACTTCAGGACAAATTGAGATTAATAATCAGGATATCTCAATGATGCGTGGCGATAAACTATCAGATTTTAGAGCACAACAAATTGGCTTTATTTTCCAAAGTTTTAACCTGCTAGATAACTTAACGGCAGCTGAAAATATAACATTGCCACTATCATTACAGAATGCGTCTATTTCTAAATATCAAGAACGTATTGATAAATTAACGAAAACACTGGGGATAGATAGTGTTCTTGGACAATTTCCAACTGAATTATCTGGTGGCCAAAAGCAACGAGTTGCAGCAGCTCGTGCTTTAGTCCATAATCCTGCAATCTTATTAGCAGATGAACCAACAGGTGCTTTGGATTCTAAAAGTGCAAAGTCACTCCTATCAACGATGGAAAGTTTAAATAAAAATGATCAAGTATCAATTTTGATGGTGACTCATGACGCTGTTAGTGCGAGTTACTGTCAACGAATTCTCTTTATTAAAGATGGTAAGATTGGTCGAGAATTGATTCAAGGAACGAATACGCGAACAGAGTTTTATCAAGAAATTTTAAATGAACTAGCTAAGAGTGAACAATAATTTTAAGAAGGGAGGAAACAATATGTTATTAAAATTATCCTTAACTGGAATTAAGAGTCGCTTTAAAGATTATCTAATCTTGTTATCAGGACTCATTATGGCTTCAGCAATCTTTTACATGTTTGAAGCATTAGCAACTAATCAAGAATTTATTAAACAAAATGCGACGATAAAATTTGCAGCAATGATTTTCCAAGTAGGTTCTGTACTACTTGCAATTATTACACTGTTTTATATTATCTATGCGAATACATTTTTAATGAGCATGCGTCAAAGAGATTATGGGATGTTCATGATGCTAGGCGCTAAAAAGCGTAAGATTGGGCGCTTAATTTTCACTGAAACTTTAATTATTGGCTTAATTGCAACAGCTGTTGGTATTTTAGTTGGTATTGGACTGACATATGGCGTTAGCCAATTTTTAGTAGATAAAATGGATCTTGCACCGCATTCTTTTCAAGCTTTTTATTTCCCAGCAATCCTAATAACAATGCTTTTCTTCGTTATTCTTTTCATGATTGCTGCTATATTTAATCGACAAAGCTTGTTAAGAACGCCTATCTTAAAATTATTAAATGAAGCAGAACAACCACAAGGTAAAAAGCTAAAATCTTATAATATCTTAATTCAAAGTATCTTAGGATTAGGTTTAATTGCAAGTGGCTATTATTTATTAAGTCATTTAGCACTGTTTCAAATGGCTGGATTTATTGGGTCAGTCGTAACAATTTTGATTGGGACATTTTTAATTTTCAATTCATTATTTAGTGGATTGGTTCAATTATTAAAACGTAATAAGGGATTTTCTGAAAAGCAATTAAATACCTTTTTATTAGGGCAACTTAGCTTTCGATTAGGTTCATTAAATCGGGTTCTAACAATGGTTGCGATGTTATTTGCACTAGCATTAGGCGCAATAACTGTTGGGATGGGATTCTCTGGTGTGGTTGATCAAACAGCTACTTCTACTTCCCCATATGATGTTGTTGTCCAAAATCCATCAACAAAAGAGAAAAAATTACTTAGTCAATTGACTGATAAAAAAGAGTCCATTTATGAAGCAAAAAAAGTTGGTTCTGTCCGTTATTTTAAAAAATCTGACTTTGTGAAATCACCATTGTACACGCTTGATTTCACGGAAACGGGAACGGCTACCGGTAAATTTATTAAAGTTGACCCTGCCAAAATGACAGCTAAAAATGAGGATAATCTATGGGGAAATGCTGTTAGAACTACATTGGAATCCCCTGATATGTTAAATCCAGTACTTGTCTCTGACGCATCATTTTCAGCTGTTTCGGCGAAGACACAACGTATCCATACTGTTAGGTTAGCATCATTTAAAGATAATAAAGAAATCTTAAAAGCATTGAGCGAAGAAATACCTAAAAATCAGTTAGATAATTCATCTTATTTTATGAATAAGTATGTCGTATATCAGTTGGCTAACGGCATTTATGGCGGATTAGAATTCATTGGATTCTTCTTAGGCGTTGCGATGTTGGCAATGTTAGCAAGTGTTCTTATGTTTAAAATATTGTCTAGTGCGGCAACGGATAAAAAACGATATGATTTATTGAACCAATTAGGCGCTAAGCAACGACTAATGAAAAAATCAATTAGGCGCGAAATTGGCATCTTATTCTTCTTACCTGGAATTGTCGGTGTAATCCACGTTTTATTCGGACTACAAATGTTCAAGGAATTAATTCCAGATCCATATTCACATATAACGATTCCATTTATTATTTTTGCAGTTCTCTATTTGGGATATTATTGGGTAACAGTTACCTTATATAAAGGGATGGTATTAAAAAAATAAAAAAGAGGTGAATATTCAGTTTTTAAAACTGAGTATTCACCTCTCTTTATTTAGATGGGTTGTTCGCCAAAATTACCATAATAGCTAACTTCAATTGTATCGTGATGAACGATTAATTTAGTGACGCTACCATTTTTAGGACTAGATGATATATCAATATTAGGTGCGTATCGTGAAACGATACTTCTAATTGCTGTCCCGTGACCAACTAATAGAACGTTGTCATTATTATTTTGGTTAGTGCGTAAAAAATCAAAAGCATGATCATAGCGATTCCAAAATTCTTGGTCATTTTCAGCTAAATTAAAAGGGTCAGCACTTTTTATGAAATCACGTGAGTCTTCGATGGAATATTTTTCAAGAATATCATTGAAGGTTTGACAATTAAAAGGTGTACCAACTGTTTGCATAACAGCTGCAGTATCTTGGCCTTCAAATGAGCCATAATATTCTTCTCTAAAAAGTGCTGTTTCAATTGGTGTTAACTGTGCATTTTCTTCAACATTCGTTTCACTTAAAATATGGCTTAGTGTTTTTTTTGTACGCATTGTGTCACTTCGATAAATGGCATTAAATGATTTATCGCGTAAAAGTTTTCCTGAATGGGTGGCATCGTTGATTCCCTTATCTGTAAGTGGAGAGTCACACCAGCCTTGCATTCTCTGGAAAGAGTTAAAAAAAGTTTGGCCATGACGAACCATATAAACGGTAAATGACATATGAAATCCTTTCATAAATAAATATTTAATTTGTAAATAAAAAAGGTACTTAGAGCTGTCTGGTTTTTGATGAATAGTCTCACTTAATGCATTAATTTTAGAAAAAGAAAAGACTTTTATTTTATTTAATCCAATGTATACTAAATAAACGGAGAATTAAAATATGAGATTATTTATGACTACTAGTAAGATGATACCGAATGAGATATTAATTACAAGTCTAAATCTAATTGTTTTAACTGCATAAATTGTATTAACTATTCAAGAAGGAGTGTTTATTATTTTGATTACGTTGGCTGGTATTATTGGTTCAGGAAAATCTAGTATGACAAAAATTTTATCTGAAGAACTTGGGGTAGAGGCTTTTTACGAACCTGTTACAGATAACCCGGTATTACCTTTATTTTACAAAGGTAACGAAATCGCTGCAAAAAAACGTGAAGCAGGGGATAAGGAAGCAACAAATCCCTACGCTTACTTATTACAAACTTTCTTTTTGAATCGTCGTTTCAGAATGATTAAAGCAGCAATGCAAGAAGATAATAATGTTCTTGATCGTTCAATTTATGAAGATGCTATTTTTATGAAGATGAATACAGAAATGGGTAATGCCACAACTGTTGAATATAACATCTATCAAGATTTATTAGAAAATATGCTTGAAGAGTTACCTTATGCTGCACATAAAAAATCACCCGATTTGATGGTTATGATTAAAGTTTCTTATGAAACAATGGTTAATCGTATTCAAAAACGTGGCCGTGATTATGAACAAATTGAAACTGACCACTCATTGGTTGAATACTATAAAACATTACTTCGCTATTATGAAGATTGGGAAAAAGAATATGACGTTTCTGAATTTTTAGTTATTGATGGCGATAAATACGATTTTGTTGAAAATGAAGCTGATCGTAATATTGTTTTAAATATTATTGAAGATAAATTACAAGAATTAGGTAATTTATCTGAAAAAGAAGTTATCGATTACAAGACACAACGTAAATCAATTTAAACTAAAAGGAGTAACCAATTTTAAAAATTGGTTACTCCTTTTTTATTTAGATTTTATCATCATCGTGATGATTGAAATATTCAACTTTAACTGAATTGTCATCAACGATTAACTTAGTTACACTACCGTTTTTAGGGCTCATTGTAATATCAATTTCGGGTGCAAAATGAGAAACGATACTTCTGATTGTTGTCCCATGACTGACAACTAAAACGTTATCGCCATCTTTAGCATCTTTACGCAATAAATCAAAACCTTTATTACGACGTGCCCAAAAATCGGCATCGTCTTCAGCATCATGGAAAGGATCGATTTCTTTGAAGAAGTCACGTGCCTCTTCAATTGAAAATTTTTGCAAAATCTCAGTGAAATTAGCAGCGCCATGTGGCTTACCAACAACAAACCAAGCTTGAGAAGAATCGGCACCTTCATAGTAACCATAGCCTTGCTCTCTAAGAAACTCAGATGTTGTAACAATTAAATCTGAAGAGTTTTCATTTTCAGATAAAATGTAGTTAGCTGTACGATTTGCGCGGGTTGTATCACTACTGTATGCATTAGCAAACTGAATTTGTGATAATTTTTTTCCAGTAGTGTGGCCGTCGTTAATGCCTTTTTCTGTAAGTGGTGAATCGGACCAACCTTGCATCCGATTATATTTATTGAAAATGGTTTGACCATGGCGAACGAGATAGACTGTAAATGGCATGAGAACCTCCTGAAGTTTATGTGATAGCCCCATTATACGCTAAAGAAAACGATTATTCTAAAAAGCTTATCCTAGAATTTAGCATCAAGTTTTTTTCTAAGTAAAAATTTCGTAAGTTGTACTAACCCAGCTAAGACCACTGGAAGTAATGCTATCCCGGCAATTGAAAGGAAAATAATAGAAAAATGATCCTTAACAAATGGAATTGCGCCGAAGTAGTAACCGACGCCACTTCCAATGGCTACCCAAAGTGAGACGCCAATTAAGTTGAAAATACTAAAATGTCTGTAATTCATTTGAATAGTACCAGAAATAAGTGGCACAAAAGTTCTAATTAATGGGATAAAGCGTCCAAATACGACTGTTTTTGCACCATGTTTTTTGAAAAAACTTTTGGCGATTTCCATCTTTTCAGGGGGGATTCTTTTTTTAAAGAAAGGTAATTTATTTAAATGTCGACCAATTTCAAAATTCACGGCATCTCCAGAGAGTGCGGCAAAAAAGAATATTGGGACTAATACCCGAATATCAATGGTATCTGTTGAGTAGGCGGCAATGGAACTAGTGAAAAAGAGTAGCGACTCACCAGGTAGAAAAGGAAAAACAACAAGACCTGTTTCGGCAAAGATAAGTACAAAAAGAATTAAGTAACTCCAGTTACCTAAAGTCTGGAAAAGAGGTCCTAAATAATTTTCGAAATGGGTGAAGAAAAACCAAGCTTGTTCGAACATTGTCAGGCCCTCCAATCGTTTTAGTCTTACTCATTATATTAAACTGAAATTAAAAAAAAGGCTATTATTTTAACTGATATTTAGCTTTTATTAAGATTTGTCTCACTATAAGAGGTCACCAGTGTTAAACAGGTTTCGATACTGGTATACTAGATATATTAAATTTTTGGAGGTCAATATGACTAGACACACTTTAATTGCAGGAATGACAACTTTAATTGGTCTAATTATTGGGATTGTGATAAGTAAAATTGCTGTCGCAACATTAATTGGATTAGCTGTTGGAATCGTAGTTGACCAATTCCTACCAAATAAGAAATAAGTTCAATTAGTTGCCTATTTGAGTTGATTATAAAAAAATGATACACTATTAGGCCTAATAAAATCATGTAAAGTGGGGTATTGAGAAATGGCTGATGAAATTAAAATCGAAGAACAAGCACATCTTGATGATGTTATTGTTAAAATAAAAGATGCTGAAGTTAAACGTCAAAATGAAATAAAGTACGCTGAAAGTGAAGCACGATCGATTAATGGCGAATTTACAAGTGATGTTCATATCAATACGACAACATACACTGGAATGATTGATACAGCAATGTCTGTTCGTCAGCAACAACAGTTATTAGCTGAACGTGAAACGAGTTGGAAAAACGCAACTTCTCGTTTAGACATTTTAAAGAAATTAGAAAAGAAACCTTATTTTGCACGTTTAAACATTCAAGAAGGAACTAATAAAAAAGAAACAATCTATATTGGCTTGGGCTCTTTTGCTGATCGACCTGAACACTTTATGGTTTATGATTGGCGTGCACCCATATCGAGTGTTTATTACGATGGCGGACTAGGTGATGTCACTTACCAAACTCCTGATGGTGATCAAACAGTAGATGTTTCATTGAAACGTCAATTCGTAATTGAAGATGGCCAAATTGAAACGATATTTGATACTGATGAAGCTGTTGGTGATCAGATGTTATTAGACGTCTTGAATGATTCTGCTGATACAAAGATGAAGAGTATCGTAACGACGATTCAGAAGGAACAAAATCAAATTATTCGAGATGTAAAAGCTGAATTATTATTTGTTCAAGGTGCAGCTGGTTCGGGTAAAACCTCAGCTGTATTACAACGTGTGGCTTACTTGCTGTACCGTTACCGCGGTAATTTAACAGCTAGTCAAGTTGTTTTATTCTCACCTAATCAATTATTTAATGATTATATTGATCAAGTGTTGCCAGAACTTGGTGAACAAAATATGGTTCAAATGACTTATTTCCAATATGCATCAAGACGTTTACCAAATATGCAAGTTGAAACGTTACAAGAACGCTTTGAAGAAGACAATGCGCCTGCTAAAAAACGTATTCAAGTTCTGAAAAATAGTTTGGCATTCTTTAATGCCTCAACTGCTTATTCAGAACATTTGGAACAAGCAGACATGAAGTTCAGAGATATTAAATTCAATAATGAAGTCTTTATTTCAAAAGATAAAATAAAAGGTATCTACTATAAATATAATGAAAATTATCATTTACGGACAAGATTAGAAGCAACACGTGAATCATTAGTTAAATTATTGAATCGTCGAATTGAAGCTGAGGCTAAGTTAGAATGGGTTGAAAAAGCAATTCAAGATATGTCTAAAGAACAATTGAATGATTTGTATGGAGACCAAGACCGCGAATTTGCAAGCGGTGATAAAGAAATGCGTTTCTTAACGCGTACTTTAGTTATGCGCCAATTTACAAGTGTGCACAGAGCAATTGTGCGCAATCGATTCTTAAATATCAGTTCACAATATGTGAACTTTTTACACAATGTGCCTAAGTATCTTAATTTGAGTGACTATAATGTTACTGTAGAAGAATGGCAAGCAGATGTGGCTGAAGTTGTGTCACGTTTAAAAAATCGTCAAATATCGATGCATGACGTTACGCCATACTTATACTTATTTGATCGTATGACGGGTAAGCATGGTGAAACAGATGTCCGTTACGTCTTTATTGATGAAATTCAAGACTACACGGCATTTCAATTAGCTTTCTTGAAGGAAGGGTTCCCAAGAGCTAAGTTTACACTGCTTGGTGATTTAAACCAGGCTATTTTCACAAAAGAAAATAGTAAGAGTTTACTATCAGAATTGGGACATTTATTCCCAGCTGATAAAACCAAAGTCGTGCAATTGACGAAATCATATCGTTCAACACAACAAATCACAGATTTCACAAAAGAAGTGTTGATAAATGGTGAATCAGTGACGTCATTTAACCGACAAGGTGACTTACCCACAATGACTGTGGATAATAATTCTGATAAATTAGTTCACGATTTAGAAAAACAAGTACAACAAAATGTGGATGATCATCTAACAACGGCAATCATCGCTAAATCATTAGCTGAATGTACAGAATTGTATGAACAATTACAAGCCGAGGGCGTGCCAGTTACATTGATTAAAACGGAAAATCAACGTTTGGCCGATGGAACGATTATTGTGCCAGCTTTCCTAGCTAAAGGTTTGGAATTTGATGCGGTTGTTATGTGGGGCGCTTCAAAGATTAACTATCATGAAGAAGACGAGCGTCAATTAGTTTATACGATTTGTTCAAGAGCAATGCATCGACTAACTGTTTATGCTGAAAAAGAATTATCACCATTATTTGACCATGTTTCAAAAAGTTTATATAGTTTAAAATAAGCTATGGAAGAAATGACCTATTGCGGAAACTGATAGGTCATTTTTATTAGAGGATTGTTAAAATGGATAAACAAATGAATTATTATAAAATTCCAAGGGATGAATGGCGTGGCTTTTATAAAACGAAACAGATTGATTTGTCACAACAAAAATTGAATGAAATTCAATCTGTTAATGATAAGATATCAGTTCAAGATGTGCAGGAAATTTACATGCCATTGGTTCATTTATTAAATATGACATTGTTGGGTAAGCAAGATTTGCAATCAAAAAAAGCAGATTTTCTAGGAATTAAAGATCAAAAATGGCCTTTTGTGATTGGAATTACGGGTAGTGTTGCAGTGGGTAAAAGTACAACGGCACGTTTGTTGCAATTATTACTCACAGCGTTATACCCAACAAAAAAGGTTCAAGCAATTACAACGGATGGCTTTTTATATCCTAATGAAACACTAATTCACCAGAATATCTTGGACCGTAAAGGTTTTCCAGAAAGTTATGACATGGAAAAACTAATTCTATTTTTAAACGACGTGAAAAGTGGTCTGAAAACTGAAGCACCAGTATATTCACATGATAGTTATGATATTGTACCTGGAATGGTACAAACAATTAATCAACCAGATATTTTGATTGTTGAAGGGATTAATGTTTTACAATTACCAAGTAACCAACAATTGTATGTTAGTGATTTCTTTGATTATTCAATTTATGTTGATGCTGATGCTGACTTAATTGAAAAATGGTATTTGGAACGTTTTGGTGTTCTTTTGAACACCTCTTTTCAGAAACCTGGAAATTACTATTATGATTATGCGATTGGTAACCACGATGAAGCATTTAAGTTGGCACGTAATGTCTGGAAAACCGTGAATTTAAAGAACTTACAAGAGTTCATTTTACCAACCAGAAATCGTGCTGATCTTATTTTAGAGAAGACAGATGAGCATCGAATTAATACCGTTTATTTACGCAAATATTAGAAAATAGAGATATTTTCACAGATTTTCATGAAAATTAAATCAAACGATTGACCAAGTGGGTTTCAATCAGTAGAATAGACGTAATAAGAAACTAAAAAATATGAAGAGGTGACTATTTTTGGCCAACGTTAGCATGCAAGATTTCGACAAAATTATCGTTCTTGATTTTGGTAGTCAATATAATCAATTAATTACTCGTCGTGTACGTGAATTCGGAATTTATTCTGAATTGTTATCACACAAGATTAGTGCAGCCGAAATAAAAGAGATTGCCCCTAAAGGTATCATTTTTTCTGGTGGCCCAAATAGTGTTTATGATGAAGATGCACTCAGAGTAGATCCTGAAATCTTTGAATTAGGTATTCCTATCTTAGGTATCTGTTACGGTATGCAACTAATGGCATATACAATGCCAGGTGGTAAAGTTGAAAGTGCAGATAACAAAGAATATGGTAAGGCTGAAATTGAGGTTACTAATCCAGAAGGAACTTTATTCAAAGGATTACCAGCTGAACAAACAGTTTGGATGAGTCATGGTGACTTAGTAACAGAAGTTCCTGATGGTTTTACATCAGTTGCAACTTCTGTTAACTGTCCTATTTCTGCAATGCAAAATCTTGATAAGAAATTCTATGGCCTTCAATTCCATACTGAAGTTCGCAACACTGAATTTGGGGATGACATTTTACGTCGTTTCGCATTTGATGTTTGTGAAGCTGAAAGTAACTGGTCAATGGCTGATTTTATTGATTTACAAATTGCTAAAATCCGCGAAACTGTTGGTGATAAAAAAGTCCTTCTTGGTTTATCAGGTGGGGTTGATTCTTCAGTTGTTGGTGTTTTATTGCACAAAGCAATTGGTAACCAACTAACAAGTATTTTCGTTGATCATGGTTTACTTCGTAAAAATGAAGCTGATCAAGTTATGGAAATGCTTGGCGGTAAATTTGGCTTGAATATCATTAAAGTTGATGCTCAAGAACGTTTCTTAGGTAAATTAGAAGGAATTTCTGATCCTGAAACGAAACGTAAAACAATTGGTAATGAATTCATCCGTGTCTTTGATGATGAAGCTACTAAGTTAAAAGGAATTGACTTCTTGGCTCAAGGAACACTTTACACTGATGTGATTGAATCTGGGACAGATACTGCCCAAACAATTAAATCTCATCATAATGTTGGTGGCCTTCCTGATGATATGCAATTTAGCTTAATCGAACCATTGCGAACATTATTCAAAGATGAAGTTCGTGAACTTGGCGAAAAAATGGGTATGAGTGAAGAATTAGTATGGCGTCAACCATTCCCAGGCCCTGGTCTTGGAATTCGTGTTCTTGGTGAAATTACTGAAGAAAAATTAACAATCGTTAGAGATAGTGATTTAATTTTACGTGAAGAAATTAAAAATGCTGGTCTTGATCGTGAAATCTGGCAATACTTTACTGTCTTACCGGGCATTAGAAGTGTTGGTGTGATGGGCGATGGACGTACTTATGACTACACAGTTGGTATCCGTGGTGTTACTTCAATTGATGGTATGACTGCTGATTTTGCTAGAATCCCTTGGGATGTCTTACAAAAAATCTCAGTCCGTATTGTAAACGAAGTCGCACATGTTAACCGCATCGTGTATGATATTACGAGCAAGCCGCCTTCAACAATCGAATGGGAATAGCGATGTAGGCCAATTTGAGCTAGAAAGAGTGATACAGAGGCATTTTGGATTTGCTCAAGGCAGCTCAAACTCCGCCAACTCCGCCAAAAAAATATGGTGCTCCGCCGAAACTCCGCCTAATTATGGTGGACAATCAATCGAAAACTCATTTAAGACTGCTAGAACTTACTTGGTTCTGGTGGCCTTTTTTAGTCTGGCGGAAAAATGAACTTGCGAGAATACACAGTAGAGTGCTTGGTATTTATGGGCTTAGGATATATAATTAAATAAGTTATTAATACTGTGGGGGGAAAGGCATTGGAGTCAGAAAATTTTGAATTACTGGAAAACACAGATATTACAACTTTCTTGATTGACCGACCGTGGATAACTTACCGAACAAATGCAGATCTTGACGCTCTGGGATCCAGATTTGGTTCTCCAAATCCAGAAGGTTCAAACAGATTACGCCGAATGAGTTCGATAATCAGTGCAACTCATGCAAATGATCGAACGGCTTCTTTATTATCGTTTCTATTTTCACCAGCACAGTTGCGACCGGTGATTAATGAGTATCTTTCTGGAAGTCAGTTTTCGCAACTGAAGGAAATTGATAACTTTATTCTGGAAGGCCTTACTGGTGATGAATCTAAGGACATCCTGATTGTAGCAGACGCAATTAAGCAGCGCGTAATCAGAGAGATAAACGCCATTCTTCTCTACAGCAACTTAAAACTCGTATCTAGTGGTAATTCGTGGGAAATTATCGCAGCAGATGAGAATGTAAAAGTCCTCGTGCCGATCAAGAGGATCAATTCAGGATACATTTCAGAGTTGTTGGCGCAGGGACAAGATGACTTGCAGGATAATGATTTTGACAGCGTAGTTACAAAGGCTAGAACACTTATCGAAGAGGTGTTTCTTCAAATATTGTCCGATAACGACGTAAAGTGTAAGCGTAATGGCGATATTGGTCAATATCGTAATTTGGTGGTTAAAACATTGGGAATGAGACCTTCTCGGGAGTGGAATCCACGTATTACGAAAATGATTAGTCACTTAAATGGAATCACCGATTTAATCGCAGAAATGCGCAATAAAGATGGCGATGCACATGCTAGCAATGAACGAGTAAAAATTCAGGCAGCAGAGGCGGAACTACTACTCAATACGTCTGTTAGTCTGGCTACCTACTATCTCAGAGTCAATGACAGACATGTACAGAGATAAAATAATAAATTGGAGTAATGAACGTGAAAAAGCAAACAAACAGTAACCTTCATGTATCACGTGCTGGAAAAACAGATGAGTTTTATACTAATATTTCAATGATTGAAAACGAGCTACGCCATTATCGTGAGTATTTCAAGGATAAGGTTGTGTTTTGTAATTGTGATGATCCAGCCATCAGTAATTTCTGGAAATACTTTCAGATTAACTTTTACATGTTAGGCCTAAAAAAACTAATATCTACGCACTATGAATCCGACAAACCCAGTTATAAATTGGAAATAATTAGACAAGATGACAAGATTGGACAACTTGCATTTTTACCGGATTACGTTGAAACACCACTAACTGGAGATGGCGATTTTCGAAGTCCGGAAGCAATTCAGTTACTTAAAGAAGCCGATATTGTCGTAACCAATCCCCCTTTCAGTCTATTTACTGATTACATCGCACAGTTAAGAGCTTTTCACAAAACATTCCTAGTGATTGGTAATCTCAACGCAATTACCTATAAAGAGGTACTGCCTTTAATTATGGCCAACGAAATTTGGCTAGGGTACAATTCTGGACACTTTTGGTTTAAGGTACCTGAAAGCTATGAGGCGAAGAAAACGGATTTCAAGATTGATGAAAATGGACAAAAATGGCGGAGAATGGGAAACATTTGCTGGTATACCAACTTAGATACGACACAACGTCACGAAAAGCTGACAATCTTCAAGAACTATTCTCCAGAGATATATCCAAAATATGATAACTATGATGCCATTGAGGTATCCCGTGTTGCGGATATTCCTTGTGACTACTTTGGTGTCATTGGTGTGCCAATTACTTACATGACGCGGTACAATCCAGATCAGTTTGAAATTGTTGATGTAAAAAGTTCAGGGCTTTTGTTGACTAAAAAAGATGGCACCGTTAAATCAATGTACAAGAGAGTGTTAATTCGCAACAAGGGAGGCCAAACGCATGCAAATTGAGAAAAAGGATATTCCAGTAAGCCAAATCGTAAACGGATATGTAGATTCCGATGAAGATGGTGTATATGGATATGACGGAAAATTAAATATTCGTCCGGCCTTTCAGCGTGAATTCGTCTACAAACCTAAGCAACGTGATGAAGTTATTAATACCGTCCGCAAGGGGTTCCCACTGAATGTTATGTATTGGGTTGTTGCAGAAGATGGACACTATGAAATTTTAGATGGACAGCAGCGAACAATCTCAATATGTCAATTTGTACAGGGTGATTACTCCATCAATTTCCAGTACTTTCACACGCTCACACAGGAAGAACAGCAGCAAATATTGGACTATCCTCTGACGGTTTATATTTGTACTGGTACAGATCGAGAAAAATTGGATTGGTTCAAAGTGATCAATACTGTTGGGGAACAGCTTACTGCACAAGAACTTAGAAATGCAATCTATACGGGGCCATGGTTGACAGATGCCAAGAAGTACTTTTCGAAATCACAGTGTCCCGCATATCAGATTGGCGGCGACTATTTAAATGGTTCTGCTATTCGACAAGACTTTTTGGAAACCACACTCAAGTGGATCTCGTCGAAACAGGATATTGAGCTTGAGGAGTACATGGCGCAGCACCAGCACGATGAAACGGCAATCGAACTGTGGCTATACTTTCAAAACGTAATTAATTGGACAACCTCTATTTTTCCTAACTATCGTAAGCTGATGAAGGGGATTGAATGGGGGTTTCTATACGATACTTATCATGAGAATACGTATAATCCGGCTACGCTCGAAGCTAGAGTTAGCGAGCTGATAGAGGACGAGGATGTTACCAAGCAGAAGGGGATATTTGAGTACGTGCTTGGCGGGCCAGAGCGCGTATTATCAATTCGGGCATTTAAGCCTAAGGACAAGCGAGCAGCATACGCAAAACAGAATGGAATCTGTCCGGTATGCGGCAAGCATTTTGAGTACGACGAGATGGAGGGCGATCATATTACTCCTTGGTCTCAAGGTGGGCATACAGTACTCTCCAATTTGCAAATGCTGTGCAAAGACGACAATCGAAAAAAATCCGGAGTATAATGCCAAGGAGCTAATATGGTACGAATAGATATGAGCACTGTAGCCGCGAGGGAAAAAGCATTCGGCGAATATGGAGATACGGTCTGGTTTATCTACAGGGTGTTTTCAGAAAGACTCAAGCGGCGTATGAAGGAGCAGGGCGTATCCAAATATCAAACTGCTGGGTTCAAGAATGCAAAAGAGTATAATGAGGCTCCAAGTTACCAACACGAAGTAAGTTATTCGATGGTTGACTCCATAACCGCACCTATTCCCCGATTGGATACGCGTCAGAATCCTTATCTAGTGCCTTCTTCCAAGTACTATCTACGATTTGTAGATACCTTGAATTTTAAGGATGTGTATGAGTGCATTTGGGGGTCTAATTATGAAATTAGAAACTATCTGCCTAATGTATTTGAGTCAGTGTGTAATGAAGCGCAATTCCAAAATAACCGACTAGGTAGCCTTATTAATGATATAAAGCAGACACAGCCTCTTAGGATTCCGAACAATACGATTCAACAAATATATGAAGGAATAAAAAGCGACTTGCTGAATGAGTGGGACAAATTCACAAGAGTTCGGAATCAAGAAACGAAAATAGCGACAGTAATTGACTTCGAAAGTAGTGCTGATAACGAAAGCATTGCCGCAGGAATCCCACTAATAGATAAGATTGATTCTGGCGGTGTCTCGAGAGAAGGGTTAGGTGAGGTTCTCGAACTTAAGCAACTTGGTGAACCATTAAAAAGATTTGTTGATTATCGGGTAACACCGCTGATAATGAATCGGTTTCTCCAACAAATATCAAAATAGTCACTTAGGGCGAAGTTTTAAAAACTTCGCCTTTTTTGATACACATCTTTTCCGATACGTCAATACCCGGTTTTTCGGGTGTCAAGACATTGGCGAAGCCTGATATATATATTGGGCGTAATTGAAGATAAGATGTAGTCAATCAAAGGCCTTTGATAAAAGTTAGTCTATTAAAACTGTGTTGGATGTTTATCCAGAAAAGGAGAAATGCATGAAACTAGCCAAGGTCAAACTTTCAGAAGTTGAAATTAGCAACGTTGAGAAGCCAAAAGCAGCTCGCGTGGTATCGGTATCAAAAAGTCCGCGCTACGCAGATAACGGTGATCCAATCAACGGATCGGTCGCAAAGGTAGTATGCCACATAGTAGATGCTGAACTTGCCAAAACATTGGAGAAATCTGGCGACGGGGTAGAGGACTTAAAGACGTATGCACTGGAACTTGTTGGGGATGAGAAGGATCTGCTGGAAATTTCTGAGGCAGAACTTTTGGGCACAGAGATTGAATTGAAAGACGCCAAGGTAATGCTTAAGTGGAGCGCGGGGCGTACTAGTGGCTGGCGTGACGTGAAGCTTGTTATGAATATTAGCGATGGGAAGTAGGCGTAGGTATGAGTGAAAAAAAGAAGCTATCTGTTTGGGCGTACTTGAATGAAGCTCAATATTGTCTCACGAACCGTGACGCATTCGATGTTAAAAGAATTGAGTCTTTGATTGCAGCTGCGTACAGAATTTTTACCGGCCAGCAAGTAGGAGACTTTGAAGAGGAGTTCTTGAATGATAAAAAACGCAAGGGAAACAATTAGCAGATTTTTGCCAGTCTCTACGCATACTGCGAAGCTGAGCATCTATGAATCCATTGATGAGGTTGATCAACGCAAGCAGGTACGGTCAAGATTATTGTTTAAGGTCTGGGCATGTGTTACAGTGCTAATCATTCTCTGGAGCTGCGCTAAGTGGACGTGGGCTAAAATAATTGGCCAAAAATCGGAATTAGATCTATGGCCAATTATCCTGATGCTTGGACTACTTGGAGTAGTTGTGTCTCTTGCTGGGGCTTGGAGATATCTCCACAGTAGATATTCGCCAGTTGAACGTTGGAAGATGGAACGTTTGCTTTGGCAATTTTCGGAAAACGTTAATTTGATTAAGCAAGGCGTGACTGGCCATGTCGCATACGTAAGATGGGGATATGTGGTCTCGAATGATGAAGTTAAGATCACGCTACTAACGGGTGGCCGTGTCAGCTCGGATTTCGAAGCGGATATTGGACGCCGCCTGGTTGCATTCCTCACCAAGGAGACGACAGCTTACTGGGAAATTCGTGATAAGAAGTCTGGAAACGGCATTATCGAAATTAACCTAACTCACAATAAGGATGAGCGAATTACAATCAACCGTTTGGACGCGTTGCAGACAAGCGAAAAGATCAATATTCAATTGACTGGCAGAATGTCGCTAACATCTAAACAGCCGATGGGGTTGATAGTCGGTCCAACAGGAACGGGGAAAACTAGTTTGCTAAAGGGCCTGATTATATCCTTCTTGGTAAATAATCCCGATAATGTCGTGTATACGATCGATGGTAAGGCAGCGTTCTTGGGTCAGTCGATGAAGCGTATTGGTAAGGTTGCCATGAATACGGAAGAGGCAATTCAGCTCGTTGACGAATTGTGCAAAATCATGGATCAGCGATACAAGGAGCTAAATGCAGATCCCGATGATGAGCGGGATATTACGCATTGCGAAAAATTTCATCAGGGTACGATTCTCCTTGTTGTCGATGAGCTACTGTCGCTGGTTGCAAACATGAAGGCTGAGGATCAGCAGAGGAAAACAGCCGACAAACTATATCCCCAATTCAACGCCAAACTGTTGTCCTTGATTACAAAGGGACGGCAGAGTTCTATCTCGGTTATTGTAGCGGGGCAAATGATGCCTGCGTCTGCGCTCCCAACAGAGGCCAGGAGTTCGCTAGGGATGCGGATCAGCTTAGGTAGAACGTCGCCTCAGCAAGCTCAGGAGGTGTTTGGAGAGAGTCACCATGATTTACCGTTAATTGATGCAAAAGAATTTGGTGGTGTCATTTGGCTGGATGGTTTGAATTGGGATGGGCCAAAAGCATTTTTACCGCCAAAATATGATGAAGATAAACTGCCGTTTAAAGCAACACTTACAATGCTTGCTGGTAGGCGTGGCGGTGGCGGAACGCCACAAGCTGCGACTGCCAGCGAGGACTTGCCTGTTACTTGACATACAGGCAAGATAAGCTGAAAAAATGAGCAAGAATAGCGGTGAGTATGAGTACAACGCCAAAGTTATTACATTTGAAGATCATATCGAAATTGTGAAATATGGCGTGCCAAGGGTTCACAAATCTCCAAAATTATTGAAAAATCCAGAGTCGAATATGCCTATAAATGTGTCATATAGTGATGAAACCCAACTCGTGCAGCAGGCATTTAGGATTAAGAGAAAGGTGAAATACTATCTAGAGGCAAATTCGTTCAATTTGTTTTGGACGCTTACGTTTGATGACTCGAAGGTGAATGCAAAGAACTATGAGTATGCACGAAGGCGGCTGCGTGCTTGGTTGAAGTATCAGCGCGAAAAGTTCGGTAGGTTTGACTACCTATTTATTCCTGAACTTCATCCTTCATCGGGTAGAATTCATTTTCATGGCGTTACTGGCGGACTTGCCCCACCTTTAACGCCTGCACGTTACCCCAAGAGTCAGCGGCTAATTAAGAAAAAGGGATTGCAGATATACAATGCAGATAGCTGGGAAAAGGGTTTTAGTACGGTAAGCCATATTGCCGACAAGCGTAAGGCAGCTAACTATATTACCAAATATATAACTAAAGAACTTCTACAAATACCGCACGCATATCATCAACCACGGTACTTTGTGAGCCATGGACTAAAGCAGCCGACTGTGGATTACTGGGATCTAGATGAAAGTTATTTCGCAATTTTTAGACCGAATTTTGTTGTTGGGCACTTGGACAGCCCAGATAGTGCGCTGGAAACAGATGTAGCAATTTACCAGATTGATATTACGAGCGATGGCAAGTTAGCGCAGGACAACGATATAAAGACCGTCTGGAAACTAAAAAATACGGTCGATTTTGGGAATGGAGGAGGCCCTTGAATGGAAAACAACACGGTTACGAAGAAAGACCTGATATCGCTTGGTTATCGTGAGAATACTGCTGCTGAATTAATTAGACAAGCAAAGCGGAGCATGGTACAACAAGGATATGAGTTTTATACCAATCGGCGCCTAGGTCGGGTACCGGTTGCAGCGGTTGAGGCAATTATTGGAGCATCCATTCGAAAGGATGCAGACGATGCCAAAGACTAAGTTCGCTGGTGTATACAGTGGCCAAAATGGCCGCTACTACTATGATATACAGTTGGGGGTGGATGAAAGTACCGGAAAAAGAATCCGGAAAAAGAGTCAAAAAGACGCGGATGGCCAGTTGTTCAAGTCAGCGACTGCTGCGCACAGGGAAGTTGTACGACTGAAAGCAGAATTTGATCGCGAGAGCGGCCATACCGTCTATGCGTTAACCTATGGCGTGTACATGCGAAAATCGTATATTCCTGCATACCAAGCTAGCGTACAAAAAGAAACGTTTGAAACGCGTAAGACTTCATTAAACGTCTTCGTACAAAAATTTGGAGATATAGAATTACGAAAGCTAGATGTTAGGCAGGTTCAGGGCTTTAGGAACTGGCTGCTTACAGATGCTGGTTACTCACAGAGCTATGCAAGTTTGGTCTTTGGTATGTTTCGTAAATCGCTGGATTTTGCGGTTGAGATGAATTACTTACCTAGTAATGTGTCAAAGCGTGTTAAGGCGATACCTAAGGGACGTGCTACGGTGCCGTATTGGACTAAGAGTGAGTTTCAAGCTGTACTAAACCAGATTTGTACTAGCGACTACTACGAACACCTGAACTTTGTCATGCTGTATGTTTACTTTATGACGGGTGTTCGTGTTAATGAGGGGATGGCGCTACAATGGGCGGACGTGGACTTCACGCATGCACAATTACGCGTTACTCACATGCTGGTAATCAAGACCAAACAAAATTGGGAACGGCATGACTACACTAAAACTGATAGCGGTTTGAGAACTATCTCCATAGATCGGGATACTTTGAAGGTGCTCCGTGTTTGGAAAAAACGTCAAACTCAGAATGGTTTTGGTAAGCAGGATGATTTTGTCTTTAGCTATGACGGAAGCCCGATGCTGAAATCAACGCTCATGCGGATAATCCATCGGTACGCCAAGTTGGCCAATGTTCACCCGATACAAGGGAAAGGACTTCGGCATAGTCATGCTAGTTACTTGATTAATGAGTTCAATGTATCAGTGCTTGTTCTGTCTAAACGGCTGGGGCACTCATCCCCGGAAATTACGTTAAGGCACTATGCGCACATGTATGTTGGTGCAGATAAGGAACTAGCACAGATGATGTCAGGTCATATAACCTATGCAGCACCAAAGGAATCTAAGGTGAAGTTTAATGGTAATCAGACTGTTGCTCCGCCGCAGCTCCGCCAATGAATAATAAACTGGCATAAATGCCGTTGTAACAACGATTGTAATCGACCGTTATAATTGAATGGGAATAAGCTTAAAAATGATAATCCTTTAGTATAAGGATTATTTTTTTTGCATGAAAGTAATCACAATCGTTTAAATAATTTTGAATCCTTGATTTAATGATGGATAATGATAAGCTAACAGTAAGATTGATATAAAAGGAGATTAACTATGATTTGGTTATGGATACATTTGATTACTTGGGTTGTGATAGCGGTTCTAGTGGCGCTCACAATTTTTACAAATACTAATACAAAAATTTATCAAATGATTACGAGACTGGGATATTTGATTTCAATTGCTAGTGGTATTATGTTGCTAGGGTACGCATGGCAAGGAAATCCAATTTTAACGGCCATTAAATTAGTTGTTGCCTTAATATTTATTGGACTAACTGAAATGACCTTTGCACGAAAAAATAAAAAGCAATTAAATAAAAGTATCATCTACGCGGTAGGCATCTGTTGCCTATGTGTGGGTGTTTTAGGATTAATGCTCGCAGGTGGAAGACCTTTTATTTAGACAATAAAATACTACATAATATTTAGGCGAAAATCTAAGTATTATGCGGTGTTTTTATTTTAAACAATTTAAATAAAATGCATTTAATCGATATAATTCTATTTGCTGAGCACTCTAACTTGACTGTGACGTAACAAGATAGTATATATTTATGTATATTGTAAATGTATAAAAAATACTTAATGGGGGTTAATTATTATGAAATCAGTTGTTGTAAAAAAATCAGGTGGCCCAGAAGTACTGGAAATTGTCGAACGCTCAATTCCAAATCCAACTCAAAATAAAACAGTTATAAAGATTCATGCTTTTCCAGTACACCGTTATGAGGTGCTAACTAGAGAAGGTGGATCACCTTCAGTTAAATTTCCGAGAGTAATAGGTGTTGAAGCTGTTGGTGAGGTCTATGAGCCTTCACAGGAAAGTAACTTAGAAAAAGGACAAAAGGTCGTAATTTTTATGGGTGGCCTTGGGCGTGAATTTGATGGTAGTTATCAAGAATATGCTTTAGTTCCTGATAATATCATTTATCCTGTAACATTCAATGGAACTTGGATAGAGTTAGCCAGTTATCCTGAAACTTTCTATACTGCTTTTGGGGCTTTAAAAGCAAC
Organism: Dellaglioa sp. CoH-55-MRSF-7; assembly: GCF_056782235.1. The sequence goes on along the minus strand of NZ_JBXAYI010000001.1, from coordinate 79,032 downwards.
ACGATTTAAGGAAGGTCAATCTTTATTAATTCGTGGTGGAACTACTGGAGTTGGAATGGCTGCGTTATTGTTAGGAAAGGGATTTGGACTTTCTGTATCTAGTACAACAAGGCAAAACAACCGTAAAGAGTTGCTATATACTTTAGGAGCTAATGAAGTCATATTAGATCAAGATAATCATATTGAAACAAGTAACAAATTTGATGTGATAATTGACGTGGTAGGTACTACAACTGTAGAGGATTCCTTAGCACATCTTAAAACAGGAGGGTTTTACACGTTAGTTGGTCAATTGAGTGGGGAATGGTTATGGAAAGACTTTGACCCGTTCATCAACTTGGCGAATAAGTACGCGACAGTTTTTGATTCATCTAATGTTGATAGTTCTATGGTTAATGAGTTGTTTAATATTATTAATGAAAAACAGTTTCACTTTCCGATTTCTAAAGTTTTTAAACTAGATGATATTCAAGACGCTCATCGCTATTTGATGGAAAAAGACCGTCCAATCGGACAGGTTATTGTTACTAACGACTAGAGTGTCAGATTGAATTATTTAACTAATCTAAAAAAGTAGTTTCTAAGTTTCCAATATTTGGGTTCACTTCACATCTTTAGGTAACTTGTCTTCGGTATTAAACCGGAGGAAGGTTGCCTAATTTTTTTTCTTGTCTATTCAATCTTTTCATTCAAAATGGCAAACTCAAGCCAGCCGTATTTTGAGGAACCAGTTTTAATAAGGGTGTCGCCAGAATTAAGCTGCCATAAATAGTCTGCGGTTTTTAACTTATTTTTTTGACAGAATGATTTTAGTTTAGTTAATCCTTGATGGATACCAGCTTCATTGTTTTCCACTAAAATACATGCGTAATTACCTGCATGTTTTTCCATGATTGGGATAAAAACGTCATGATCATCTGTAAGTTTTTCTTTGATAACTCTAAAAGACGCTTCAGCGTAACCGATTGGATTATCAACAGCCAATGTTGTAAAAAATCCAGATTGTGTTGTATCCATAACAGCTAATGCGTCTAATTGTTTATAGAATTCTGAAAATAATTGAGCGACTTCTTCCTCAGTACAACCTACGGATTGACGAGAACACCAAAAAATTGTTTTCATTCGGTTTTCTATCTTGGGCTGATATAGGGTAGTGTCCTTAGTAACAGATTGTTCTTCAATTTTTTTGTTGATAACATTTTTAATTTTAACTAATTCGTCAATCTTTTTATCAATTTTACCTTGAGCATTCAGTAATTGAGGTGTTGGTACGCCTTTTGAATGGATTTTAATTTCCTTGATATCAGCTACTGAAATATCTAAACTACGTAAACCAAGTATAAATAGCAAATCGTATAATTGGTCATAATCATAATAACGATAACCAGATTCGTTTTTTTGGGCAGGTTTAAAAATATTTTCTTGGTCATAAAAGATTAATGTACGGCGAGTTGTGTTAGCTAATTTGGCCATCTCACTTATTTTTAACATATAAGGCTCCTTTATTGTCTGTAACGTAACGGTACAGTGTATGATTAAGTATAACATGAAAAAATTCAGACTTAAAAGAAAGGTGGTTTGATCAATGAAACAGGAATCTCTTTTCTCTAATCAACCTCAAAATTCACCATTAGCCAGTCGAGTTCGACCACGAAAATTAGAAGAATTTGTTGGTCAACAGAATCTACTTGGCCCTAACAAAATATTACGAGAAATTATTGAAAGTGATCAAGTTCCTTCAATGATTTTTTGGGGTCCACCTGGTGTTGGTAAAACAACTTTAGCCGAAATTATAGCAAGTAAAACTGAATCTAATTTTTTAAGCTTTAGTGCAGTTGATAGTAGTATTAGTAAGATAAAAAAAATTATGAAACAAGCGGAGTTAGATTGTGAAATTGGTCAAAAAACCATTGTTTTCGTCGATGAAATACATCGCTTTAATAAAGCACAACAAGATGCATTTTTGCCTTATGTTGAAAGAGGTAGTATTACTTTAATCGGTGCTACAACTGAAAATCCGTCTTTTGAAGTGAATTCAGCGTTATTATCCCGGTGTAAAGTATTTGTACTGCATGCGCTTAAACAGGCAGATATTGTTGTATTAATCGAAAACGCGCTCAGCAACCCGGACGGATTTGAAGAACAAACAATCCACATTAGTTCTGATGAAATTCAAGCGATTGCTAATTTTGCAGATGGTGATGCCAGAATGGCATTAAATACCTTGGAAATGGCAGTTCTGAATGGTGAAAAAGCTGATAATATCGTTACGGTGACGATGGATAATTTAAGCCAATTGATTAATAAAAGATTTGTCCGTTATGATAAAAATGGGGAAGAACACTATAATATAATTTCAGCTTTGCACAAATCGATGCGTAATAGTGATGTCGATGCTGCTATTTATTGGCTGTCCCGAATGCTAGAAGGCGGAGAAGACCCGATATATATAGCACGGCGACTTGTTCGATTTGCAAGTGAAGATATCGGGTTAGCAGATACGAATGCACTCAATGTGACAATTAATGTTTTTCAGGCATGCCAATTCATTGGTATGCCTGAATGTGATGTTCACTTAGTGGAAGCAGTAACCTACTTGTCTCTGGCACCTAAATCAAATGCCGTTTATAAGGCAAGATTAGCTGCAGCTAAAGATGTTAAAACCACGGCCAATGATCCCGTACCATTACAAATACGTAATGCGCCTACCAAATTAATGAAAGATCTAGGGTACGGTAAAGGGTACGAATTAGCTCATTATGCCAAAGATAAGTTAACGACTATGAGTACCATGCCACCTTCCGTAGCAGGACATCGATATTATAAACCAACCAGCGAAGGTAAGGAACGACGTTTTAAAGAGCGTTTAGCCCAAATAAAAGCATGGCACCAAATAAATGGATAGAATAAATAGAAAGTATTTTTGAGATGAGAATACTTCAGACGTAGACAAAGTACTGAGTAATCAGTACTTTGTTTTTTTATATAGGTTGAATGTATTACTTAAGCGTCTTACAACGAAAGTGGATACGAGAAAAACGATTAGTAAAGAGGAGGCATACTAATGGCTAACAATGGGATACCTAGCATAAACGAAGTCGGCATGTTACCAAATTTATTTTTAGTGATTAAATTTCAAGATGGCGTGACTAAGTATGTACGGAGTGAGATAAATAAAAGTGAGATGGAAAGTTTCAAATCGGGAGCAAAGAATAAACTTGGATTTTTAAAATTGACGCCAAAAAATTATTGGATTGGGAATGACATTGTCATTAAAGTGGATAATCATTTTAAAGTGAACGATAAGATCTATGATGGTAATGATATTTATAGGAACGGCAAAGATTCTTATTAATTAAGAGATTCTTTTAAAATATAATCGTTTATTAATTGTATCTACAAAATTAATAAAGGGCCATCTAGATAGTTGCTTCTCTAAAAGTGCTTATCCAGATGGTTCTTTTATTTAGCTATTCATATAGTTCAGATAAATTGGAAAAAGGTGCTATAATAAAATGTCTTTAGTAGTATTTAAACGATTTGTAGAGTAATCTAACTCATTAATTTTAAAAAAACGAGGGAATTAAAATGGTAGAACAAGTCAGAAAAAAGAAAGTTGAATTACCTGAATTATTTTATGATTTAGTCTTTGCATACGCAATTTCACAAGCTACGGATTTACTTCATCATTTTCAAGTAAGCACATCAAGTATGATTAGTGCATTTATTATCTTTTCAGTGGTAATGGTCGTTTTTATTAACACATGGATGATTAAGAGTGTTTTTATTAATCGATATAGAAAAAACTCGATGACTGATATTATTCTTTTTATGATTGATATGGCAATTTTACTTTATATGTCCAATGCTTTTGAGGGGGATATCCATAATTGGTTCCAACCATTTGCAATTGCAACAGGGCTATTATCCACAGTATTAGTTGTTCAATATGGCACGGTATACCTGACAGCTGCTAAAAAGGATGATAAAAAAATTGCTAAACTAATGATGTTGATTGTTGCAACAAGAACATTACTCGTATTTATTGGCTCCTTTTTGCCACTAAACATAGGCATTGCGGTATTCTTGCTGGGTATTGCAGTGAGTTGGATATTACCAGCTCTTGGTGGTTCAGTTTTGAAACTCCACCCACTTAATTTTCCACATATATTAGAGCGTCTAACACTATTAACAATTATTACATTTGGAGAAAGTATTCTCGGTATTGCCTCGTATTTCACCGTTAAAACATTTAATTTTTATTCAATTTTAATATTCATGATTATCGGTGCACTTTTTATGACCTATATTACTCAAATGGATCATTATATTGATGAAAATCGTTCGGGTGAAACAGGTATTCGATTAATTTATATTCATTACTTTGTCTTGTTTGGCTTAAGTTTAGTCACTATTTCGTTAGGTTTTATTAGTGAAATCGAAATACCTAAAAACTTTTCAGTACTATGTCTATATTTAGGTATATCGTTATTTTATTTAGGGTTATTCTTAACCAGTCCGTATAATAAAAAATACTTACGATTGGGTAATGTGGTCATTGGATTCTTTACAACGACAACTATAGTGGGTGTAATATTAAGCTTAATATTTAACAATTTTCCAGAAATTGTGAGTATAACGGTATTAGTGACCATTGCGAACTCTGCAATGTATGTACACTATATGATTAAACGAACGAAACAGAATCAAAGTTATGACATTAAAAACTGAAAACTAGCTGATAAACCTAATTTGGGTTTATCAGCTAGTTTTTTAATTGAAGAATCATTTTTACAGTGTTTATGATTAAAATTGTATATTTAGTAGCAGTATGATTAGAAGGATATAAATGAGAATGATGATAGCAACCAATAGCATTAAAAGGATTGATAATAAGCAGTAAAAAAAATTTTTCTGAAAGAAGGGTAAGTTGAGAATAGAATCTGTAACAGCAGAAAGTCCTAAACCAGCTAAAGATAAGCCGACAATTCCATTTAAAAAGGCAATCCATGGGCCCAATATACAGAGTGCGATACCGATTCTCATTAGCCACTTCACTTGATTGTTATCAGTTTTAAATATTTTTTTCATTGATAGGACCACCCTTCATAATGATATGAATTAATATTTATTTTAATATACTACAAAATTAATTTGATGTAATCTTATCTGTCTTCTTACTGGTTAAATTGATAAGATCGTTTAAAATAGACAAAGATAAAACGAGGTGTTATTATCAATTTGAAAAAAATAATAGCTTTAGTTAGGATATGAAAATGAAAAAATATAAAGATTATATGAATGAAACCCTTTCTGTTCTTGGTAGCCTATCTTTATGTTTAATAATCTTGTCATTCTTTATTAAAGATAGTTTAGTCAGTTCGATTTTTTATGATGTTAGGATTTATCTGTTAGGCATATTCTTATTGAGACCAATTGTACAATACTTTAAAGCAAAAAATAAATAGCCTTACAATGAACTTTTTGGCAGTTCTACAGAGTAAAGCTATTATTAATAATCCACTTAATCGACAATGTTGTCTTACTGACATTGTCGATTTTTTTGGATAAAATAATATATCGTTTGACATTATACTATGTAACGTATAGTATTGATTTTGAAAGGAGTGAGTTGATGAATATACAGATGAAAAAAGGGTTATTAGAATTTTGCGTGTTAGCGACGCTGAGGACATCAGATTCTTATGGTTACCAAATTATTAAAGACACCTCAAGCGTGATTGAACTTTCAGATTCAACTCTTTATCCCATTTTGAAACGACTAGAAAAACAAGGCGCTATTGAGAGTTACAGTGTTGAACACAATGGTCGATTGCGAAAATATTATCACATAACTGAGGCGGGATTAGTAGATATTCAAGAATTTTTAGATGATTGGCAACAGGTAATAAACGTTTACGATTACATAAAGGGAGTGTAACGATGAGTAAGAGAAAATTTATTGTAGAGCTAGAAGAAGAACTTAAACATTATCAAGCGGCAGACATTGATAATACACTTGATTATTATGACGAGATGATTGATGACCGTTTAGAAGCGGGCGAATCTGTGACAGATATTATTCTAAGTTTAGAAAATCCAAGTCAAATTGCGATACGTTTGATTCAAAATGACCGACCAAAAATACAAAAAAAGTTATCGACACCAATAATCGTTTTGATTGTCATTTTACTTATCCTAGGAGCACCTGTATGGGGACCGCTATTGCTGACGGCTGCTATTCTAATTGCCACAGTTTATTTTTTAATATGGTTAGTACCAATGATTGCAGGCGTAATCGCTACCTCATTTATTATCAGTGGCGTGATTAGTTTAGGACTATCGCCATTTGATATGTTTAATCAAGGTTTTAACGTTGGATTGATGCAATTTGGGGTAAGTTTTGTAATTGTAGGTGTTGGTATTTTATTCATCGCAATGACCTGGTATTCAACGAAATATTTAATTAAATATTCGATTAGTCTGACACGCTGGTTAATTCGTTTATTCAGAAGACAATTGAAGGAGGTCGCTTAAAATGATTGAATATATAAGACGTAATTGGTTGAAAATTAGTTTATTTCTGATCTGGTTTGGCGCTATAGTCATGTTTACTAGTTACGCATTATCAGGTTTTGATTTGTCAGTATTTAAATATGAGGGTGAACATAGTTGGTTCCGAACGTTTTATTTCTAAATGACCACGTCTGATTTAATAAATGTGGTAAGTTAGAATTACGGTAGTATAAAAGGGCATTAAAATCCATTTTTAATAGGATTTCGATGCCCTTTTATTTTTTTGGAAAGACGATTAAATAGTGCAAGCCGTAAACGTTTACATAAGATTGTTGTGATGTTACAATTAATTTGTGCCGGGGGCGGCATATTATTTAATAGGTTATTACTTACAAGGGGGCATGACAAATGAAAAAGGGGCTAACTATCGCAACAACAATGATAACGTTGTTCACGCAATTACCATTATCTTCTGTGTTTGCGCAGGACCTTAATCCAACGACAGAAACGTCATCTTCAAAAGCAGCTACGGCGTCAACTGCTAAAAAAGCGACAAAAGCAGAGACAGGTATGACTCGTACTGGAGATACAAATACGGATCTTACAGTTGAAGCACAGAAAGATACGATTGAAGCTGGCCAATTGGCTAATTTTAATTTATATTTTAAAATTTCAGGTAAGAACACCTCATTTACCAATGCCGATATAAAGGTTACGTTACCAAGTAATTTAAATGAAAATATGACATTTACGCAAGATTTATCAGAACTTAAAATTGCGGGCGTCACACCAATTTATGATAAAGATAAAGGTGTATTGAATTATCATTTTGATACGCTTAATGCAAGAACAGCAAATAAAGTAATTATAAAAATAGGAACAGCAAATGGCGCAATTATGCCTAATACAAAATTAGACACAGCAGCAACATTTACTGGAACGGATCAGAATGGCGAAAATAAAAGCTATGATTCTAAAACTTCAATTAATATAACAGCAAATAATAATTATGCTATGACAAATAAAGTTACTAGTATTGAAGGACAAACATATAATAATCCTAATCGTGGCGATATTGTAAACTATGGTGTAGGGGTTAGTGCGCCGAAAAAGGAATTAGGCGCACTGTATGTTAAAGAAGGTTCTAAAGTTAACGTGACCTATAAATTAGGCGCTGGAATAGACTACTATGGTGTAAAAGATGGCGCACAAGAACCGAGTGTCAGTACAGATGGTAGAACATTAACCTGGGAATATACAGCACCAAGTTACGCTGAACAAAAAGCAGCTGTGACTGATTTCTTTGAAAAAAATGTGACTATCCAAGCAAAAGTAACTGACAAGGCTGCCTATTATTCACAGATAACGAATACAGTGAGTTCAACAGCAACTTTCCTTGATGGTAGTGTAAATAGTACAGCACCAATTAAATCAACGGTTATGGTTATGCCCAATGATCCTAAGGAAGTTCCAATTCCAATTCCTGGTGGATCAGCATTTCCAACTAATCATTTAGGACCAAAAGATGGAAACGGTGGCGTGGCATCAGCTACATTAATTGACCCGGATGTGACAGTTAACGATGATGCTTATCTAAGTTATGGATTAACATTATCCTCACAAAATGCGACATCACCTTATATTGGATTTTCTTATTATAATATTTATTATGATGTGGATACGCATTTAAATCTTGATAGTTTTACAACGGGTAATTTTTATTACATGCCAAACAATAATTTACCAACTTTTTCACCAACAAAAGCTAAAGTACCATTTGCTATGTTGGTAAAATACGAAACAGATGGAAAAGTTGATGATAACTGGACATTACTCAATATGGATATGAAGACTAACGCCAATTACACACGTGCTCAGTTAGGTATTCCGGATGGGAAAAAAGTGGCTAATATTTGGCTGTGGTTCCATGATGAGAAGATAACAAAAGTTCCAGCAAATAGAGACATAGCTGCATCTGCAACCTATGATCCAGAAAGTAAAAAAACCGTTAAAATGGCTCCAGCTGGATTGTATAATAGCGGGATGAAAGTTAACGCAACGATTGATAAAGGATTCACTGGTCAAATAACTAATAAAATGGATATGACTTTCTATGGCGTTCAGGCACCTGATGAAACAGGTTTTGAAGCAGCTCGATATGTTGATTACACATCTAACCCATGGGCAGAGGCATTTAAGGGTGAAAATGGTCAGGTTTATACAGATCGAATTGCGCCTCGTCACGTTGAAGTCGCAGCAAAAACAACCGGTGAAACAAAAGTTGTTAAAGCTTCAGTTAGTTTACTAAATACAGTCGGAAGTACAGTTAATGAAGGTGAAAATACTGTCTTAACTTCAATAGAAAATAATAAGGCATCAATTTCACCTTTATCAGGACCTTATCTGAGTTATGTGCTATTACCAACAGGTGTAACGTTCAAAGAAAGCGTTGCTTCAACGAACTATAGCGCTGAATTATATGATAAGGATTACAAAGGTACTGGAAGACAACTCGTTAAAGTAACAATGAATGGCGACAAATTAGTAGCCGGTAAATTCCTTAATGGTCAATTTAAAATTAATATTTCAAAAGATGCGACACCTAATATGACATTTAACATGACAGGAACAATTGGTGATACTGATTATACAGCTGTGAAACCGACAGGTGATGAACCACTTTTAACGGATACAGTAAAATCTGTTGATACAGATGATATTGATAAAGATGGTAAAACAGACACACCAATTATTAAAACAGGTAATTCATATGTGTTAAATCAAGAATCAAATATTGATGTTGATGCAAGTATTAAAGGTGATAAAGATGATAAGTTTGGCGATTTAGGTAATGTTACAGTCGGCAAAAAAGCCACTTATCAAGCAACATTAACAAATAATACAGATGATAAAATTACATCAATGCAGTTCTTAGATGTTTTACCATCTGTCGGAGATTCAAATATTACCGATGGTGCAGCACGTAATTCGGCTTATGAAATGAAATTAGATGGGGCCATTACTTTACCAAGTGCATGGGAAAATAAGATGACTGTTTTATATAGTACATCTAAAAATCCTAAACGTGCCGGTATATTAGATAAGAATACAAATTATCCAGCAGGAACGGCTAAAATTGTTGACCCAACTGGGGCTGAAGATGCAACTTGGGTAACAGCTGATAAAGTAGCTGATTGGTCAACCATTCATTCATACAAAATTACGCTTAATGACGGAGTTGAATGGGCCCAAGGTAAGGGAGTTACATTATCATTTGATCTAGTTGCGCCTAAAGAATCTGAAATTTCAGATTCAACATTAATTAGTAATAAACCAGCTGAAACAACGAAAGTGTCACGCGCTGTTCAAGAAACACGTGGTGCTTACAACAGTTTTGGTATCGCAATTAACAAGTTGCAAGTTGTTGAAACTGGTGCAATAGGCACACAATTAATTCGTGCTAGCGCTGATGTTACTGCAAATTATGTAGATGTAGATGGTAATAAACTTGCTGATGATGTTGTCCAAAGTGGGTACTTCGATGATCCATATACGACAACTCAAAAAGAGATTTCAGGTTACGACTTTGTAAAAGTAGAAGGTAACGTTTCTGGTAAGTTTGGGGCTGATGCAGTAACAGTTAACTATGTTTATAAGAAAACTTCTGCACCAGTGACTGTTAAATATGTCGATGAAAATGGTAAATCGGTAGCTGATTCAAAAGAACTTACTGGTGATTTTGGTGATGTTTATACATCAGATGCTGCTGTTATTTCAGGATGGACATTGAAAGAAACACCAAGTAACGCAAGTGGTAAGTTTACTGCTGATAAACAAACAGTCACATATGTCTACGAAAGAGCGGATGCGGCTGACGTTACAGTTAAGTATGTCGATGCAGATGGAAAAGAATTAGCAACATCAGATGTACTTTCAGGAAAAGTATCAAATCCATACAGTACAACTGCTAAAAATATTTCAGGATGGACGTTGAAAGAAACACCAACGAATGCAAGTGGGACATTTACAGAGACCGCACAAACAGTCACATATGTGTATGAAAAAGCGGATGCAGCTGATATCACGGTTAAATACGTTGATGTAGACGGAAATGAATTAGCTAAATCAGATGTGCTTTCAGGAAAAGTATCAAATCCATATAGTACAACCGCTAAAAATATTTCAGGATGGACATTAAAAGAAATACCTGAAAACGCAACGGGAGTATTTACGGATAAAGCTCAGACAGTTAAGTATGTGTATGAAAAAGCAGATGCTGTCCCTGTTACAGTTAGATATGTTGATGGAAGTGGGAATGATTTAACTAAAGCTGATACGCTTTCAGGAAAAGTTGGGGATGCTTATACAACTGATGCCAAAGTATTATCAGGTTGGACGTTAAAAGAAGTACCAAAGAATGCACAAGGAATATTCACAGATGCTGCACAAACGGTTACGTATGTGTATGAAAAAGCAGATGCAGCTGATGTGACGGTCAAATATGTAGATGGAAAAGGTAACGAGTTAGCAACATCAGATGTTTTATCTGGTAAAATTGACGCTGACTACAAGACAACCGCTAAGGAATTAGTAGGTTGGACGTTAAAAGAAACGCCAAGTAACGCCAACGGAACATTTACGGATAAAGCCCAAACAGTTACGTATGTGTATGAAAAAACAGATGCTGAAGCTGTAACAGTTAAGTATGTAGATGAAAAAGGCAACGAGCTAGCAACACCAGATAATCTTTCTGGTAAATTAGGAGATTCATACAAGACAACTGCTAAACGTATTGCAGGTTGGAATGTTAAAACGACTCCTAAAAATGCAGAAGGAACATTTACAGATAAGACTCAAACAGTTACGTATGTTTATACGAGATCAGCTGCTAAAGATGTCACTGTAAAATATGTTGATAAAGATGGTAATGAATTATCAGCTTCAGTAACATTCTCTGGTAAGATTGGTGACGCATATACATCTAAAGAGAAACAACTTTCAGGTTGGATGTTGAAAGAGGCGCCAAGTAATGCTAAAGGTATCTTCACGGATACGGCACAAACAGTCACGTATGTTTATGTTAAAGATGAAGATAAAACAGTAGTGACACCGCCGGTAACACCACCAACAGATAATTCAAAAGGAAATACAACAACAGAAACGTTGACGGATGTTCCTGAAGGAAACACTCACTCAAATACAGTAAGCAAAGCAAATAATACAAAGAGTGATACAGGAAATCTTCCTCAAACAAATGAGGCAACAAGTCTTTTGGTAACGTTATTAGGTGCTGCATTACTCGCAACATCAGTTATCTTTATGATAGGTAGAAAAAAATCAAAAAAGGCTAAAAAGTAAAATTCTAAGATTATAGAATGAGTAGAAGAAGTCTTAAGACCCCTATGTCAACGAGTGTTGGTGGGTAAATTTTGGAAAGACCAATTCATTTTCGAATTGGTCTTTCTTTTTTTATTTTCAAAGAGAATTCAAACATAATTCGGTCGTGTAAATGTTGCCAACACCAATAAATGGTATCAAAATGAAGAATAATGTTAACGCGGGAATTATTCTTAAAAATTGTAACCTGTTACGCTTAAGGATAGTCAATATACTTAAGCGGATTCAATTAATGCTTTTTGGTTGACTGTGACGTAACGAGATAGTCTATGTTGATAATATACCGCAAGTACTAATTATTGAGGCTGTTGATGAAGCTTATGCCACTTCAAAAAAAGTCAATTAAAAAAAGATCAGCAGGTTTTTATCATGATGGGGGGTTCAGTAGAGACCTTGAAAAGGTATTCAAACTGGGAGATATTCAAGAGGCACATCGCTATGGCATGAAATCTGACCAATTTATAAATAAGGAGAAAAAATGATTAATACAAATAACAAATTAAATGAAGAGATTATTGCACTAGAAAAGGGTGCGTTGGATAAGTGGTTCAAAGGGGACACTTCGGGTTACCTAAATATTTGGTCACAAAAACAGTTTTCGTATTTTGACGGTGCTGTTAAAAGACGTGTTGATAGTTATGAAGACATAAAAGAATCAGTTTTAGCTAATGTTGAAGGAAAACTATTTGCTGACAGTTACGATTTTGAATATCCACGAGTGCAAGCAGTCGATGATATGGCTGTTTTAACATATCAACTATATGCAAAAACGACGTTGATTGATATGCAATACAATTGTATTGAAGTTTATCAAAAAGAAGAAGATGGCTGGAAAGTAATCCACTCAACTTGGTCATTTATTCGACCAATGGATATGGATTTTGGTAAAGCTAAAAGTATTGTTTAAAAAGGTGAAGTTAACCTTTATTCACGATATACTGAAACAGTTCTCTTAACTATTTTGAAGGCACAAAATATACACAATTAGTGATTTACAAAAGAATGCCGACAAAATAGAGTTTGCTTCGCATTGACCTTGATGTTGCGAAAAAGTTTTACAAGAATAATTATTAATACAAATCGGAATAATCAGTCAGATAACATAAATAATTTAAATTGGAGTAGATAGAAATGACGACACATAAAGTACACAGTTGGTTAGGCGTTCCCTATGCCAAAGCTGAAAGATTTGCTGAACCAGAGTTGGTTCCTTTTGATGAAACAAAGCAGTATGTTAAGTATGGACCAGCACCTTTGCAGGCTGGCGATACAAGTTGGCTGGGAGCCGTTAGCGGACTTAGCGAAGATTGTCTAAACCTTAATATTTGGGCCCCTGAAGACATGGGGGAGGAACCATTACCAGTTGTTGTTTATATTTTTGGTGGTGGCTGGGTGTTAGGATCAAATACACAAGCAGTTTCTGACGTATCAGGACTAGCTAGTACTGGTCGTGTGATAGGCGTTTCTATTAATTATCGCCTTGGACCGTTTGGTTGGTTATCACTAGCACAGTATGGTGGTAAATTAAAAGATGCAACTAACCTTGGTCTTAAAGATATAATAACGGCTCTTAAATGGATTCAAAAAAATATTGCTTATTTTGGCGGTGATGCTAATAATGTCACAGTTACGGGACATAGTGCAGGTGCTTTTTCATCATTAGAACTATTATCAGCGCCTAGTGCTGACAATCTTTATCATCATTTAGCAGCTTTTTCTGGTATGCCTTCTCGATTAGTGCCTCAATGGGTGGCGCAAGAGCGTGCTCTAAAAGTGTTAAAACATTTTGACTGTGTTAATAATCCAGAGCACTTATTACAGGTCGATGCTTATGAATTAGCTGAAGCAATGAATGCAACTCAATCACCTGATCCGGGTACTCCACATGGCATTGACAATGATGTGATAGCTGTTACTGACGATAGTCAACTAATAAATGGGGTTATAGCTGATCACCCGATGCATGTTCTTGAATCTGGGAAACACAAAGATGTAGATATTCTATTTAGTAGTACCACAGAAGAAACTTTTTATTGGGTCTTAAATCGGACAAAAGATTTTGATCCAGTGACCCTTGACAGGCTTACAGAGCAATTTGCCCACAGTATGCGTATTCCTTTATCTAGAGCCCAGCAAGTAATCAATTCCTTTGCTGATGATACTTTGAAGCCTGTAGAGGTAAGGGGATTATTATTAACGCATTTATCCTTTACATTACCTCAAATTCGTGGAGCAGTGGCTCATGCTAATGCAGGTGGAACATCACATGTGTTAGTTGTTGCACCTGTCAAAGGAGCGGAAGTCGCTGTCCATGGAACAGAGATGTACGGCATTGTTGGACAGATTAGCCCTAATGCCAGTCAAGAACAAATTGATCGGGACAATTATATTAAAGACACGTTATTAGATATGGCGGAAGGTCATTCCGATCTTACTTGGGACGCTGTTAAAGTAGATAAAATAAGTGCTAAAGGAATTGGAAACATGCCTTATAATGCTACAGAACATAGTTTGGATATTCTTGAAATATTTAAAGGAATAGACCGTCCTTAATAGTTTATAGCAAAAAGTGGAGGTCAATTCATTGTTGGCTAGCTGACTCAAATTGGTGTTTTTTGGAGATAACAAGTATGACAACAGTTTAAAGATGTGTTGGCTTCTCGCTTCCGCAGACGACCGAAAGCTAAAACTAGCGGTGATTGTTTTTGATAGCAAGACATAATTTTTTGACCTTTTAAATTTTGTTCGGATTAATTATAGATTTTGCATTTCTGAATAATTGGTGGAGAAAACTATATATTATTGTGAAACATTTGAGGATTTTCTTGGACTTAGAACGAATAAAGGGAGATACAAGGACTTGGACCGAAAAACATTTATTTCTAAAGACGTTATTTATGTAATGATAGCCACTTTTTTCTATCAATTTAGTATTCAGTCGGTAAATCCGTTAATCAGTGGCTATGTTACACATTTAGGTATTACTAGTACTCTAGCAGGTTTAATTGTTGGTATTATGAGTATTACTTCATTATTTTTAAGACCTATTGCTGGAAATCTTACCGATAAAATATCAAAATATGGGTTAACATTTATTGGTGGTATTCTATGTGCCATTAGTGATTTTGGATATATGTTTTCTTTTAATACTGCTTGGTTATTCTTTTTTAGAGTCATTAATGGGGTTGGTTTTGTCTTATGCACTGTATGCTTGGCAACCTGGTTGGCTTTCTTGGTGCCGCGCCAACGTGTTGGTGCGGCGATGGGGTATTATGGGTTGGTAAACGCTCTTTCTATGGCAGTTGCCCCAGTTTTGTCACTTGAGATATATCAAAAAGTAGGGTATAAAATGATTTTTCTTTTGGCCGCTGTCAGTGCGATTGCCGTGGTAATCACAATTCAGTTTATTGATAATCGAGCCATGCCATCTTTCGTTCGTAAGGAAGCGACACATTTTAAGCTGATTCAACGAAGTGCATTACCAGTTGCATCAATTTTTGCTTTAATTTCTATTCCATATTTTGCGGTCCAGGCTGACATTGTAATGTATGTTCGAGCAAGTAATCTAAATATTACTGTTAGCTTATTTTTTGTAATTTATTCAATTGTTTTGATTTTTAGTCGAATTTTATTAAAAAACTATTTTGACAGTATTCCCTTTGGTGTTTGGTTTTATATCTGTATGATTGTGACTGTGGGCTATCTTTTTTTCTTAACCATAATGCATAACAATTTAGAGATGGCGTTAGCTGCGGCTTTGATGGCCATTGGGTTTGGAACAATGGTTTCTGTTTGCCAGTCTACAGCTCTATTATTAGCGCCTTTGCAAGAACAGGGGCTGGCTACTGCAACTTACTATTTGGGGAGTGACATAGGAATGTCTTTAGGACCAATTCTAGGTGGCATTATTACAAATATTTTACCAATAAAATTACTTTTTCCAGTTATGATTTTAATTGTTCCAGTAGCTTTTAGTATCTATTTTTTTAATCATAAGAATTTGAACAGTGCGATTAGACATGATTAGTACTAGGAAAAATGTGATGAACTTAATTTGAATAGTCTCGGAAACTTTCAAGTTTTCAAAAAAAGAAGGCTCGTAATGCGAGCCTTCTTTTTTATACATATATATTAAAGAAAATGATGTTGTTTGTGTGTCTGTTACGGCGCCAATTTAAGCGATCATTTATAAATGTTTAGTTGTCAAAGCCAAGGATGCTTATCCGCATCATGATAAGCATATTTCGATGAAGTATATGATGCATTTACATTTGATAACAACGTATGATGAGCAAGCATTTACCTTAGAGAAATTAAAAAAACATGGCGCGACCTCTATCAGAGGACCACGTCATGTGCCGGATGATTTAGTAGCGTTGTTGAAGTAGATAACTAATTAGTTTATTATCACATTGATACTTTAGAATCTCTGTTTAGAGATGTTTTTGCCAACTAAGCACGCGATTTTGCATTCCTTTGAGATCTAAGATACCGTTTGCAAATCCTTTACGAATTAATTCTTCTGGTACATATTCATCATATTTTTCAAAAACAGGCACTTCTTTTTCATATACCAATGCCAAAGGATCAAAATCGGTAGCTGCTTCTTCTGCTACGATTTTATAAAATTCTGCTTCACTGACAGACATGGTAAATTGTAGGTAATATGGTCGTGATGAATTCATGCCTTTCAACCCAAGACGTTTACCACAACGGATTTTCAGAAACCGCTCAAGCGCAAGGAACGCGTAACTGCCAAGCCATGGAAACAATGCCCACATTTTGCCACCAAGATGAACCAGTGGACGATTAGCCATTTCTGCCTTTTTAAACGTTTCTCTGGCTTCTGCTAGACGGCCTCTAGCTTGTGGCATTAAGTAGGAATAGTCTTTTTGCTCTGCAAGGACATCGTGCATACGTTCTAGGATTCTGGTGTGAATATCCCCAGCGACATCTCCAAAGTAGGCTGGTTTGTTACCTTTAACGAGCGTACAGTATACCTCACGACGTTTGTGATCAACTTCATCGACAACCCATACACGTCCTGCTATGGCAATCTTGTCACTGACTGGTGGTGGCTTGACAATTGTACCTAACTCTTCTGATCCTGCACGGACTGTATATTCGATGTTTTCTTGAAAGACCCCATAAAATTTGTAGTTGTTAACAATACGTTCACCAGCAAGACCAACAATTACACCGCCATTTTCGGTACGATTGATATGATCGATTGTGATCAGATGACGCAGTAAAGTTCCGAAGTCCTCTTGATTAATTCGATGAAAAGCAGAAAGCGTTAGGACGCGTGAAGCAAGTTCAGCAAGTGTCATTTCGCCAGATGATGCCAATGTACTCATTGTTTGGTGATAAAGCAGGGAAAAAGGCAATTTGTCTGTTTTGGGTGGTTCTACAAAACGTTCTTCGATATATAATTGTACGAGAGCGATACCCTGAATAAGGTACCAGGGCACCAAATCTGGTAGCATAGCACGAGCTTCTGGGTGGTCTTCGCGCATAACAAACCACATTTCAGAAGGGTCACCTCTTCTGCCGGTTCTGCCCATACGCTGTAAAAATCCGGAAACCGTAAATGGTGCATCTAGCTGAAAGGCGCGTTCTAGTCTACCAATGTCGATACCAAGTTCTAGTGTTGCGGTGGCACAGACGCTCATGAGAGAATCAGCATCTTTCATGGCTTCTTCAGCACTTTCTCGATAGGCTGTTGAAAGGTTTCCGTGATGAATAAGAAAACGATCCGGTTCGTTGTTGACTTCACAGTACTGCCGTAAATTTTGACAGACTAATTCACACTCTTCTCGCGAGTTAGTAAAAATGAGGCATTTTTTGCCACGTGTATGTTCAAAAATATAGCCTATACCTGGATTTGCTGCCTTTGGAGCTTTATCTGTGGCAGGTTCTAAAGCAGAGGTAGGTGGGGCTGTTATCACGCTATTTATCGTCTCGTTAGCTTGTGGTTCTGAATTAAAAAAGTGTTCGATTGACAGTCGCCATACTTCTTTTCCACCGTCAAACTTTGGGATGATAGTTTCTCTGCCACTACCTGCGGCAAGAAATTTACCCGCTGCTTTTGGATTTCCGATTGTAGCTGATAATCCTATTCGTCTTGGATTACTGCCCGATAGTCGACAGAGGCGTTCAATTAGCGAAAAGGTTTGTCCACCACGATCCGAACGTAAAAGTGAATGTATCTCATCAATGACAATAAAGCGTAAATCACCAAAAAGGGCAGGGATTTCCATAGACTTGTTTATCATCAAAGCCTCTAAGGACTCCGGTGTAATTTGTAAAATACCGGCTGGTTTGCGTAGTAATTTTTGCTTTTGACTTCGAGGGGCATCCCCATGCCAACGTGTGACTGGAATATCAGCTTCTTCACAAAGCTCATTTAATCGACCAAATTGGTCATTGATCAAAGCCTTTAAGGGGGCAATATACAGTACTCCAACTGAGCTTGATGGTTGTTCATCAAGTAGGCTTAGAATAGGGAAAAAAGCAGCTTCCGTTTTCCCAGAAGCAGTAGATGCCGTTAAAAGAACATTCTTATCTGTGTTAAAAATGGCATCTCCGGCCGCATTTTGAACAGCGCGCAGGGTTCGCCAGCCAGACCGGTAAATGTAGTCTTGAATAAAAGGCGCATATCGGTTATATATATCCATGTGAATACCTCTCAAATTGTAAATTCAGAAAAATTGTCAGCCACTTTGTTAGAAACAGCCTCTGATTTGGCATAAGAAAACTCATCAGAATCAAATATTGTGTCAATGGATAGATTTGGATTTTGATATAAAATGTCTAATACCTCAATGAAATCACGGATAATCTCGCGTGGGGTAATATTTAAATCTGCTCCGATGCGTTCATATTCAATTCGGATAAAGGTGGCGAGGTTATCGTCTGTCATCTTTTTTTCATAACTATAGAGATCTGCATGCATAATAGCCAACTTTTCACATAGAATTAGCATCTCTTCAGCTGTTAATGGTTCTAACTTGATGACCGGGGCCAACAAATCTCTAGCGCCTGGTTTTGAAAACTTACCTTCAGCTAGACGAGAACGCAGGGCCTCATAACTATAAACACCGCGACGTTTATCTTCTATAGCTTGTGGAGTAGTTCCCATGATGATACCAAGATATTTAGCTTTACCTTGCAGTGTGTCATTGTACATCGTTAACAGTTTTTCATAATTATATTGACGCGTGATACTATTTGGAATCTTATAGATATTTACCAGCTCGTCAATCATAATTAGCATGCCAGAATAACCAGCTAATCTAAAGAAAGCAGCGAAAAGTTTTAAATATTCATACCAATTATCATCTGTAATAATAATATTAATATCTAAGTCCTTTTTGGCTTCACGTTTTAAAGCATATTCCCCACGGAACCAGCGGATGACTTTTGCTTTCAGTTCATCGTCGGCGTTGACATAGGCATGATAATAGGAAGAAAGTAATTTAGCAAATTCAAAGCCGTATACAAGTTCACTGACTGAGGAAGTGACTGTGTAAATATTTTGATCTACCATCGCAGTCAACCGAGGATCACCTGGGGTTAGGCCACTGTCGCTGGCTGCTTTTGTTTGAACGCTGCTAATCCAACGATCCAAAATTAAGTTAAGTGCACCACCTTCAGGTTTTGTTTTTGTAGATAGATTACTAATTAATTCGCGATAGGTTGCAAGACCTTGACCTTTTGATCCTTGAAGACGTCGTTCTGGTGATAAATCTGCATCGACAACAATAAAGCCACTGTTCATCACGTAATTACGAATCGTTTGCATCAGAAAACTTTTACCTGAGCCATATCTACCAACAACGAAGCGAAAAGATGCACCGCCTTCTGATATGATATCGACATCGTGTAAAAGTGCCTGAATTTCATTTTTTCTACCCACCGTAACGTAAGGTAGTCCAATTCTAGGGACAACACCACCCTTTAAGGAATTTAATACTGTTTGTGCAATGCGCTTTGGTACTTTTTGAGTTTGTTTTGTCATTTCATATTTCTCCTAATTATTTCAATTAAATCGTCCCGATAGTCTTCAATAAGAAAGATGGTATCGCCGTCACATTGTAGAGCTGAGTCGCCGATGTCATCAAAAAGCGTTTCATTTAACGTGTCGGTAATCACTTCAGGCATGCCATGCATATCACGGATCATGTCTGTGACAGATTCGCCTCGAACTAATAAGCTTAATAATTCTAACTGGGTCTTGCTTAGTGACAGCGTAGGCTCTGAATCAATAACAGGTATTTTTTCGAGGCCAGTCTGTTCAGTGGATGGCAATATGTTATTATGCTTTGGTAATACGTTTTCAGAAGTATCTTTTTCTTCGTCAGTTAACAAACTGTCTCGTGTTTCAAACGCATCGCTTCTAATTTTATCTAAATTTGAAAATTGAATGGTAACCTTAGGCTTATCTGCTTTCAAACGAGAATCACGGTCAGCTGCAATGACAGTTTTAACGTACGGTGCTGCCCAGGTTTCTGCATCTCGTGCTTTTAAAGGATAACCAGTTTTTAAATAAAGTCGTAACATACGATCTGTTTCACGCAAAAGACCATCTAACTTTTCTTGATGAAAGTTAAATTTTTGGTAACTCTGTTCGTACCACGCATTATCTTTGTAGGTATATTTTCGGATATCATTCAACTTGTATATAAGTGGCTGTTGTGGCGTTACTTGGTAATATACGGCGTTGCCTAGAGGGTACCAAAGATGAGAATGTATTGTGCCAAAGCACGCAGAAAATAAGTTATTATCCATTTTTATAGCTGTTCGCCACACTTGAGCGAATAACTGTGTGCCGTGTTTTTCATGTTTTTTAAGGACAGCTGATGCCAAAATTTTATGTCTTCCAAAAAGACAAAGCGCATCAAATACTGCTTTGTCTTCATGCTTTTCTGGATCACCTAAAATCATGATTGCATTATCTCTTTGTAATTTTTCGGTATCAGCGTACTGATACGTCGTGTCTGGTTCTATACCATTTATTACTGCTAGTTCAAACAACCATTTATGGCTGTTTAAGCGTATACGATTATCTCCAATACCGGAGTCCAGATAATTGATTTCAAATGCTTTTATTTTTTGTAGGCTGTCTATCACGGATGATGTGCCTATGCCATTAACCAACTCATACAAATATAGGTATGCAAGTGAGGTCGTGATTTTTTTATAAATGCCTTTTCGGATGTTTGTTCGCCAACTAAAATAGCCGCGTAATTGTTTCAAACCAAGATCATGGTAGGTTGTAAAGTAGCGGTGTATGTCGACATTGTAGGAGAAAACATCTTCGTAGTCGGCCATAAATTGTCCTTGGACATAAAAATTCCGGCATTTTTGCTTGAAAGAGTTATCACCGTAAGCATAGAGTTGGCTCATTTTTATCATTTTTTCAGGAATTTTATTTTCTTTGACATCAGAAGTCATTCCCTTAAACGTCAGAGGAACCGCGTGGTATTGTTGCTGTTGTATAGGTTCAGGTTCGGCGTTTAGAACAATCGTATTACCGCTTTGTTCGTTCTTTTCAAGTGCATTATCAAAAATACGATATATAACATCTGGGTCTGTGCTGTCGTCAAAATGGACGCCTAACCACTTCGGACCGCGCATTCGAAAAGGTGACGAAAGGTAAGACGGTAAAATATCAGTTGGTATTTCCTGTGCGTATTTGATGTCACAACGCTCGATATTATCACCAGAAGTAGCGTTTTTTTGACGCATCAAAACAGCCACCCATTTATTTGTGCTGGGATCTACCAACACCGAAAAACTAGGGAATTTAGGCCATTTGTATTGTTCGATAATATTATATTTTTCCTTGGCGTATAGTACTAATTCAGATAAATTCATGTTTTCACCAGAGTATTCTGTTATTTATAAGGTTGGTAGCCATACGTCCTAAATATTTACGCAAAGATAGGTGAATAAACAACTAGGACAGTTAAATTCATCAATAATTTTTGTTATTTAAAATGTATACTACCGTCAGTATATGATGTACCGTAGCGTCACAGTCAATATCATTTTCCTTTTCATATGATTTTAATATCTTTATGACAAAATTATTCAAATTATAGGTCTTGCGCAAATTTTGTATAATACAGGTATGGGACATACCTTTCACCGCTTTCAATTAGTTTTAGTCAACGAAATTGTAGAGCCAGTCTTAACGCCAAAAATGGGGTTAAGACTGCTTTTAATTTACCGCTAAAACCGCTATACTATTAGTATAAAATCAATAAGGAGTGTGTGGAAAATGACAAAAAGAGTTCAAGGTTCTTGTACATCAATTTTAGTTGGTAAAAATGCTTCAATCGACGGTTCAACAATGATTTCTCGAAATGATGATGGGCATGAAGCTTTAGATCCACAACGTTTTGTTGTTGTACAACCTGAAGATCAACCACGTAATTATCAATCTGTTATTAGTGGTGTAAAGGTAGAATTACCAGATAATCCAATGCGTTATACCTCAATTCCAAACTCACTTTTAACAAACGGAATTTGGCCTGCAGCGGGTATCAATAGTGATAATGTAACGATGTCTGCTACAGAAACAATTACAAGTAATCCACGTATTCAAGGGCTTGATCCTTATGCTGCTGGTGGAATTGGTGAAGAAGATCTTGTAACGCTCGTCTTACCATATATTCATAGTGCTAAAGAAGGGGTTGAACGTTTAGGCGATTTACTCTTAACACATGGCACATATGAACCAAATGGTATCGCATTTTCCGATAATGATAGTGTTTGGTGGCTTGAAACAATCGGTGGCCATCATTGGGCAGCTGTTCGTATTCCGGATGACGCTTATGTTGTTGCACCTAACCGTCGAAATATTGATATGTTTGATTTTGATTCAGAAGACACACTTTGTTCTGAAGATTTAAAAGTCTTAATTGATAATAATAAGTTAAATCCTGATTTTGAGGGTTACAATTTACGTCATATCTTTGGTAGTGCATCAATTAAAGATACGGTCTACAATAATCCCCGTACATGGTACGGTCAACAATATTTCAATCCTGAAATTATTCAAGATCCAATGGATCAAGACTTACCTTTCATTTGTCATGCAAATCGTAAAATTTCAATTGAAGATGTTAAATTTGTTTTGAGTGCACATTTTGAAAATACGGAATACGATCCTTATGGTAGTGCGCCAGAAGATATTAAAACACGATTCCGTCCAATTGGGATTAACCGTAATCATAATGTACATTTATTACAAGTTCGTAATGATGTACCTGATGAGATTGCTGGGATTCACTGGTTAGCTTATGGTGCAAATACGTTTAATACAATTGTGCCATTCTATGCGAACGTTAATGACACACCAGAATCATATAAAAATGCGACAGGTGAATTTGATTTAAATAATATGTATTGGCTCAGTTGTACAACTGCATTGTTGGGCGATACGAATTATGACTTCTACGTAGATATGCGAAATACATTTGAACTTGAAGCAATGAGTGCTTACCATGAAATTCAAAATGTTGCTGATAAGGCAGTTAGTTCACAAGCAAATATCACAGCATTTTTAGAAGAAATGAATAATAAGTTAGCTACAGAATCATTAAAACGTCAAACACAATTGTTAGGTGAAATGGTTATATCTGGTTCCGAACAAATGAAATTACGTTATAACTTAAACGATTAATTATAAACAAAATGAAAAGTTATCATTAAGTTGATAACTTTTTTTGTAACAATTATTTTAATTACTAGATTTAGGCAGCACTTTTGAGTAATATGGTACCATTTCATATGCTAGTAAAAATCAAATTTAGATCACTTAAATATGGTTTATATAATTCTTATTATAATGATAACAAGTATAATAATATGCTTTTTGCTAAAATTAACGTTTTTAAAAATCTTTAAGCTTTCTTTGATTTCACTTATTGTAAAATAAGATTCGTGATTGGAGAAAGTTAATGGTTAAAACGATAAGTCAGTTAATTCGAAAAAAACGTAAGGCACTTAGTCTAACAATTGAGCAGCTTGCTGAAAAGTCTAACGTTTCTATTAGTTTGATTTCTAGAATTGAACGAGGGGACGTTGCTAATATCAGTATTAATAAATTATCTGATATTGCCAGTGCGCTAGAATTGGAATTGTCAGACTTCTTTAGTAGGCAACAGTTTTCGGATATACCTACTTTAGAATTATTACAATATTTTAGTACGTTAACAGATGAGAAACGTGAGAAATTATCAAAATCAATTCTTAGAATTATTCAATTATAAATGATAATGATTAATAATGGATTATGTTATTTTTTTATAGAATGCACAATTTTTCTGTCTTTGTATTCTTTAGTTAAATTAATTTCAATTATTTTAGGTTTTAAATTTTTCGATAACTTTAAATTGGATAGTAATAAATTAGAATTGTCCATGGTAGATCGTCATCTTCAAATAATAGATCTTAACCAAGAAACTTTCCTGGTTAAGGGTTATTTTAGTAGGAAATTGAATTAATTTAACTTAGATGTCAAGTTAAATGATAGATAAGATATCGTTAGTATTTGGAGAGAAATTAGAATAAAAAATGACATGAAATAGGTTAAATGTTAACATAAAGAGGATAATAATTCTGGGGAATAAGTTATTTTTTAAGTATGGTATTGGGGATAAAAATTTAACTCAAAAAAATATTTATGTTAATGATTGGAAATACTCGGAGGTAAGCATTTGTACAAGAAAAACATTCTCGATAAACAAGAATGGCTAATTTGCGAAATTATTTAAATATTAGCTTTGAACGAAACTGGTTTATCAAGAAAACGATTACGTGAGCAATTAAATGTTTCTGAAACGGCTGTAAAAGTTGCTTTACAACAATTGGATAAAGATTTAAATTCCGGGGATGAACCCTACATGATTATTACAAAAAATAACGTCCAATTATTAGGTAAAGGCGAAATGAATTTTAATCAAACGATTTATCGGTATATAAAAAAATCGATAAATTATCAGATTTTAATGGCCTTTTATACTAAAGGTAATGCAAAAGTTGAGAATCTAGATACTAAATTAAATGTCAGTGAGGCTTCTATTTTTAGAAGGATTAAGCGATTAAATTCTCTTTTAGAAGAATTTCATGTGAAAATTTCTCATGGTGTGATGTTAGGTAACGAAAGTCAAATTCGCTTTTTTTATTATTCATTGTTTTTAGGAATTGATTTTAAATTCGAACAATCAAGTGAAAATGGCATTATTATGGCAGTCATCCAACGGTTTGAGGAATATTTTGATTTTAATGTGAATGATAGTAGTTTAGTTAGAGTAAAGCTTTGGTTAAAAGTAACAAGTCAACGAATGATGGTTAACGATCAAGATAATCGTAGTATTTCAGTTGTTTTAGAAGACATGATAAAAAATAATTCTTTGTTCGATAGCGTTGAAGAAGAATTTGGCGAAATTGTTAAAGAGTTTAAGCATAAAGTTGATATTCATTTTGAAAGTGCACTACTTTACGCTTGGACCACGGCTTTTGTGCCAGTACCATGGAGCACCTTTGTTGCCCATGATTTCGTGGCCGTTAATCGTAAAAATAATAATAAATTGCAACAAGCTGTTGAATTTTTAGAAAATGGCTTTGAGAATAGCTTAGGTATTCAGGTTGCTGGAGGCGATTTAAGTGAGTCTTTATATCCAATTTGTACAGAAGCCTTTTTATTTCACGGCGTTTTAAAATCTGCTAGTACAGATATGATGGAAGATTATCGCCTTAGAAAAGATAATGAGTTAGTTCTTAAAAATGTAAAAAATGCCATGAGTGCAATGATTGAAGAATCGAAGGGCGATCCCGAATGGTATGCCTTTTATTCAAGGTATGGTGACTCATTTATCAAGACGATTATGTCAATTTTTAATGCGCGTTTATTGGCAAAAGAAAAATTATTAACGGTAGGTGTGGATTTAAATACTGAGGAGCGCGTTAA
The DNA here is from genome assembly GCF_056782235.1 of Dellaglioa sp. CoH-55-MRSF-7. The sequence goes on along the minus strand of NZ_JBXAYI010000001.1, from coordinate 53,138 downwards.
GGAAATGTTTATGATGTACGCCAGTCGGGAATTAAATATTAATTTACGAGTCAACATAGATGTTTACGAGTCTACTAAGAATTATGATTTAGTTATTACAAATTTTATGAGCAAAAATTATTTGAATTCAGCACTGGAGACATATATTATCACTGGATTAGGGACGGATAGTGATGTACTTGGCGTTGAACAAGAATTAATAGAGATACTTAAAAAATATTATCATACTCAATGATAATATTTTTTTGATTTGAATTAGTTATAAGCCTAAAAAAAGAGTAGATTTCTCTACTCTAAATTAACTATATTATTAAATATTCAGATATCGTAAAGCAAGTTGACAGTAAGTCATATTTGCCCAAGAAAACCAGTCTCTAGTAAATTGACTTGGGTCATTAACGTTAATTCCTTCATGACATTGTAATGTGTCATCATCGGTTTGACTAATGATATCTAAATTATTTTGCATAATTTCCGGATTATTTGATGTTAATCCCTCCATCGCTAACGAAATCGGCCAAATATATTCCTTTGGTGTATGAGGACTGCCAATCCCTTTTAAATATTTTCCCGAGTAATAATAGGGATTTTGATCACTCAGAATAAATTTACGCGTTTTTTGGTAGATAGAGTCATCAGGTGAAATATAACCAATAAATGGGAGAGATAATAGACTAGGTACGTTAGCATCGTCCATTAAATTGATATTACCTAAGCCATCAACCTCATAGGCAAAAATAGTTTCATTAGAATTTGGAGCTGATACGATTCCAAAATTTTCAATTCCAGATTCAACTTCAGATCGGAGACGACTTATTCTTTTAAGTAGCTCGACTGGAGCTGGTTGTGTTTTAGATAAGGTAAGCAACTCATCTAGGACACAAATGATATAGCAATTACCTGGAATATGATAACCATATAAGCAGGCATCATCACTTGGGCGGAAACCACTCCAAACCATACCTGTATACCCAATTGGTGCACCTTTACCACCATGACTCAATGTGTCTGTTGAGGGACCATTAGAACGATTAAAAATATAATCGGAAGTTTCATGATGTTGTTCCGTAATAAAGGTATCCACAATTAACTTTACAGTTTGCCAAAAGTTACTGTCTAAATGTTTTGAATATCCAGATTTTTGATAAAGTTCTGATGCCAAATGGATAGGGGCGCATAATGAATCAATTTCAAATTTTCTCTCCCAAACGAGATCAGATATTGGAATATTTGATTTATCAACTGTGTAGTGTGCACCAGAACTAGTTTCGTTAAATGCATTTGCATAAGGATCATGTTTAATATAGGCAAGTTGTTGATTAATAACGCCATGGATGAGATATGTTATTTCTGGAATCTTATCTGTTAGTGAAAGATAAGGTAGTATCTGAAATGTCGAATCTCTGAGCCACATGGCAGGAATATCTCCTGTAGCAATGAATATATCTGAATCATTTTGTACTTTAACCGTATTTGTTAGTGTATCAATGAATACATTACGAAATAATGCAGTAGATTTTTTTGAAGAAAGTGAAATTGTTTCTGAATAATCCGTAACTTGTTTAATTAGTTTTTCTTGATTTATCATTTAAATACCTCAAATCGTAAGTTATCATAATTACTTATTTAATTGGAAAGATACCGTAAGTTCTAATTTCTCCTGGACCAAACGATAGTAAATCAACGGTGGTAACTTTTGAATTAATGAAATGGCTAACTTTACCATTTAAATCGAGTTCAGCAATGTTACAAGTAGTATTTAATGAGAGATTGCCAGGTTGATTGATAACGTTATCAGTTGGATTATAAAGACGAAGTTCAAATCCAGTTTTATCATCTGATATTGAAAAACTACTCATAATGACCTTTAAATTTTGAACGGACATAATTGAATTGTGATTAACGTTAGTCTTTGCTGGATTCATCATGAAATATTGTAAAGGTGTTGAGAAGCGATTTATTATTTGATCTTGATAGAAAAGTTCATTTTGACTTAATTGGCGATGCTTATTTTGAAGTTCAATAGGCTTGAAGTCAGCTTCAACAACTAGCCCACCTTCAAATATTAATTCTTTATTTAATTGACTATCCGGAGTTGATACAATTTTTGTTTGTAGACCTGAAGCATCTGAGGGACGGCGCATTAAGTCAGGACGTCCTAAGAAACCTACTCCTCTAAACAATGTAATCGCTAATTTATCAAAAGATTTATCAATTAATTGAAAATCTTTCGTACCTAAGGTTAGAAAAGACCAACTTACTTCTTTATTATGTGAATTAGCGAAATGAATCATTGGTCGCATACTTGTTGGTTCTTCCTTATAACCAATTTGTTCCCAGTCTTTAAGGTGTTTGTCTTCAGTAGGACGTTCAATGATACCAAATGGGGTATCTGCGAACGAGCTAACGACATTCGTTAATTGTGTATTTAAAATAAGTCGCATACGATGATCAAGAATAGTATTATCAATGTGCATCTTAAATTTAATAACGTTAGAATTTTTTGTTAATGTTAATGTTAATTGATAATTTAATCGACCAGTTTTAGTTTTTAGTGCACGCTCCTCTAAGTTGATTGGTAAGGTCCACGAACCAGTAATTGACATAATTTGATATAATTTTCCTGATTTAAATGTTATTGAATCAGATTTTGAAAAATCTAAAGTTAATAACCAATCTTTGAATGCAGGAGAGTAGTCATACGTATCACCCTCATCACCGCTATCTTCAATTGTCATAAAATTAGAATATGAGTGATTATCAAACTTTGTTTTAAGATTTAATTGCCCGTCATCAAAAGAAATTTTGTAGAAATCATTTTGAATATCAGTAGATACTTCTAATGTATTTACTGGGTTGTTTTCAGAGACGGACTGAATGCAGTAGCCAGTCCAATCTGTAGCTGATATGATCGTTTTAAAAGCAATTTTAGTAATATAATAAAAATCATCAGTCATTTCAGTTTGATCACGGCGTAAAACTGCTGCATTTTCTTCCTTTTGATAAATAATATCAAAAGGAACATCAATGCCGTCTATTGTTTTAAGATTAAAATTAGCAAAAGAAGTACTAACTTCGAATTCACGAATTTCATTAACTGGTAAAGGAAGTGGATTCCAAGCAAATAAATTTAATTGTTTTTTATCTGAAATAGAAATACTTAGTTTACGAAGTAGATAATCTTTGAGTGAAAGAGATAATTGATCTGCCACAATTCCACGATGTAAGATATCTTGATTTGTTTTATCACTGTTACAGCCACCGGAACTATCATGAGCTTGTCCACGGGCAATAGTCTTCCAAATATCATCAATTAAACCTTGCTTTTCAGATATACCCTGATGTGTAGCAATAGCCATTAAAGGCTCGACTTCATAAGTCATTCTCCGTTCTAATTTATCGTAAAGCTGTTTTAAATCGTAACGAGAAGAATAGATTCCTCGATGTATTTTAGAATCTGATGGATCAATGAATTCTCCATTAAATGATGGTAAATTGGACTCCTTAGCTAATGCATCAAAAAATTTTGGATACGTACTTTCTTGAATAACAGAATCAGATTGTAAAAGAACACTATTAGCAGTTGCAAGTCTATCTTTTAAATTATGATCGATAGCTCGCTGGTCGCCACCAATTGGTAAAACAAGATTGTCAGATGTAGTATTCGTTGAGATTTTCTCCGTTAAATCGAAAAAGTTATCATTTTCAACTAAATCTACACCTGCATAATAGCCATTTTTAATATTAGCAACTAAAACTTTGGAGGAGTCATTACTTGTCCAGTAAAAATAGCGGGAATCGTTTTCTGTAGGGAACCCACGCCAGAAAACGGTGCTATTAATACCAAATCCATTATATATTTTTGGCATATCTTGTCCTTGTCCAAATGAATCTGGGAGATACCCAACTTTCATTACGCCACCTAAATTGTCAGCTAGCTTTGATCCAATTCTGATATTGCGAACAATAGATTCTCCAGAAGTAACCATTTCATCAATTTGAGTATACCAAGGTCCAATGAGTAAACGACCCATAGAAACATATTTTTTGATAAGATCTTCTTTTTCTGGAGCTGTATTTAGATAATCATCAATAATTGACATCTGTCCATCTAATAGATAATAATCTAGTTCATTTTTAGATAATGCCTCAAAAGCTTCGTCCATATGGAAGGCAAATTGAATTCGAGCCTCTTGACGTGTAAAATACCATTCAAAATCCCAATGAGTATGTGCGATTGCATGAATCTGTTTCAAATGAAACACCCTTTCTTCTCTTGAATTAAATTCAGATTATTCTGTAACCATGTCTGCATCCAATTTTCTTGCTTCTGCACGTTCATGGCGTTGGTTGATAATAACAAATGGAGCATATAGTGCAGTATCTAAGACAACTAAAACAGCAGTTAAAACGACTGGGCTTAGATGGAATGCACCTAATACCCAAGTGCTAATGAAAATAGGTTCATTACCAGAATTTAAAACTACAAGAGGTACAACCCAACCGATTGAAGTTACAACATATGCAATAATTGCATTTGTGACAGGTACAACAATCCATGGAATGAACATTAGTGGATTTAAAACAATAGGTAAACCGAAAATAACAGGTTCATTAATACCAAAACAACTTGGAATGAAACCTAGTTTTGCAACTTCTCGCTCTTTTTCACCTTTATTTGTGAAAATCAGCATTGCAATAATTAAACCAAATGTTGCACCAGAACCACCAATCATGGCGTAAACATTTGTCATTGTATTAGGTGAAATTGAAATATCAGCAAAACTTTGAGTTTCAGCAAATTTTGCAACGTTTTTAAGGAATAGTGGTAACCAGAAGGCTGAAATAACGCCCCAGACGATATTGAAACCATGTAAACCAAGGAACCAAAGGATTTGTTCTAATAAAATAACAATAATAATAGCTGGAAGCCCAACACCAACGCTTAACATTGGTGAGATAACAATATCAGCAATCATTTGTACTAATGAAACATAGCCAAGTGACTGTATTGTAATTCTTACGATACCAAAAATAATAAGTACTTCGGAAATTGGAATTAATGAGAAAAATGAATCGAAAACATTTTGTGGTACGTTACCAGGCATTTTAATCGTGAACTTACTTCTTGCGAATCGAGCGAACAACGAAACGGCAAGCATTCCAACAATTAAGGCTGTAAACATACCTTCATAACTAAAGAATGAAGTTGAAAAACCTTCAACAACTTTAGCTTTGCTATCCAAAAAGTTAACGTTATTAGGAATCATGACGAAGTATGCTGCGAATGCCAATAATGTGGCAATAATTGGATTTAAACCTTTATTTTTTTCGTCCTTTTTTAATTCCATTGCATACGAGTATGCTGATGAAAAAACAACGATTAGTGCAACAATACCAAGAGTAGCAGTACCAATGTAGCCGAATAAGTCACTAATACTTGTTAAAATGACATTATGAATATCTTTTGCTTTAATTAATGCATCAAGTTCCATTTTGATTAGATTTGAGAATGATCCGACAACAGTAAACGGAATTGTTCTAACAAAGGCATTCTTAATAGCTTGTAAAATGGTATTTCTTTCAACCCATGCTGAAACTTTTAAGAGTGGCCCCTGGATTTTTTCTAAGTTAAAATGCATAATAAAGACTCCTTTTAATTTTGTTTATAGAAAGCGCTTTCTATAAACAAAGTATAACAACATCTTTTTAATTTGTAAATACATATTTAAATGAAACGTGTTTACAAATTAAATTATATAATATAATATGTATATACAAATGTATAGAAATGAGGTAGACAAATGTACAGATATCGAGAAATATACTCAGATATTAAACGAGATATTTTAACAAATCATTATCGTGCCGGGGCTTTACTGCCAACTCAAGAAATATTAACCGAAAAATACCAAGTTTCTAGATTAACGTTAAAAAAATCATTAAATTTACTAATTGATGAAGGATTAGTTTATAGTAAGCAAGGGTCAGGGACGTATGTGCGACCAAGAATGGATAGTCAATCTACGGAGATGTTGCCTCTAGATTTACCTGTTGGTGTCACATATTCACATCGAGATCAAAAAATATCAAGTAAATTAATACATTTTAATGCCCGATTACCAACAGAAATAGAACAAAAAAATCTACAAATATTATCTAATGATCCAGTTTATGAAATTAAAAGGGTTAGATTGATTAATAAAAAGGTCTATAGTTTTGAGCACTCAGTGATGCCGGTCTCAATTGCGCCTATCGATGAAAAGGTATTATCAGGATCCGTGTATGACTATTTAGGGAGTCACGCGAACTTACAGTTAACAGATGCAAGACGAGTGGTTTATGCTGAACCAGCAAACAAAGAAACTAGTCAAGTTTTAGAAGTTTCCTTGGATAGTCCAATTTTTGTAATTGATCAAATCGCTTATGATCAAAAAGGCCGCGCCTTTGAATATTCGACGTCAAGATTTGTGAGCAATCATAATAAATTTGTCTTAGATGTTCATTTAAATAAAAACAACTAAAAAAGAGATTCCTGCAATATACTTTTTTTTAACCGATTTTAAAATAGGATAGCATAAAGTAGAGTAGTTTGTGATCGTAACTAGCAGTGATATTGTGGGACAATACGCGATATGTGTTGAAGTAATAAATAAAGTATGGAAAGGAGGATGCAACAATGATAATAAGACAAGAAGAAATAGAAAACGATTATAGTTTTTCACAATCTACCTTAAACGTAATTGTTATGGATTCAAAAATAACCAGCATTTCTTTACCCGAATTGAATTAATTTTGCATAAGAAAAGGCATCTGTCTTTCGACAAATACCTTAGTATTCCGCCACCAACACCAGTTGACAAAGAGCCCTTTTTAAAAGAATAATCAGTTAATCTTTAAATCTGAGCGGTATTAAAATTGAACCGAGTGGTTATTTAATACTGATTCAAAATCTCAAAATAACATATATAAAAAAATTCCCTTGAAATATCTAGACATTAGGTAAATAATGTGGGTGTAGCGAACTGTGTAGGAGTAAAAATGATATGGGGGTTAAAAAGATTTGGTTCGCGGAAATAATATGTAGGGGTGATTAAATGAATATGCTAGTTAGTGATTTTGATGGAACGATTTTGAGAGGTGACTTTGTAGATAAGAATACAAGAGAGACTATTGCGAAACACAACAAAGAAAATGATCTCTTTGTTGTGGCCACCGGAAGATCTCCAAAATCGATAGTCAATGCGAAAGAAAAATATGGTCTACCTGAGTTTAACTACGCTCTAGCATCAAATGGCTCAATAGTAATTGATAGTAGAGGTCAGATTATTAAAGCATTCTATCTGAACGGGGAGCAGATCAATGCGATAAAAGAAATAATTAATAAATACTTGAGTTCAATCGAACGAATTATGATTTCAAGTAGTGACAATGAATTACGTAGTTTCGATAAATTAAATCCTAGCTCGGATAATATTTGTTCAATTACTGTCGTAGCAAGTACTAAAATTATCAATGCTATAAGTGAGAAAATAGCAACGAAAAGAATATTGAATTTCAATCGCAATGGAAAATACTTAGACATTACGCGTGTGGGTATTGATAAGAGTACTGCAATTAATTGGTTGGTTAACATAAAAAAAGTAAATATTAATAATGTGTATTCTGTCGGAGATGATTATAATGATATAACAATGCTTCAAAGCATTAATAAGTCATTTACTTATAATGATAGTCCGTTGCCTGTCAAGACTGCTGCTAGATATTTAATAAATGTATACAGTGATATAAGTAATTATGTGAAGAAAGAAGTAGAATAAATGAAATCGCTTACATCGGCAACTAATCGTTTCTTCAATTCCAGAATTTTGACTGGAATCAAAGATGGGATGATATATACCATCCCCATTACAATTGTAAGTTCTATTTTCATTATTCTTGTACAATTTGATATTAATCCCGATTTGAAAGTCTTAATGAATCGATTGATTACTTTTTCGTTCAACATTTTAGGTGTAGTAAGTTGTTTAGGAATTGCTTTTTCGATGACTAAAAACGAAAAATTAAAACTAGAAACAACTATTACCGCACTAATTTCATTTTTAGTTCTTTGTGGAGCAGAAAATGTAAAAATAGTAAAGAATATAACCATTGATTGGATTGGAAGCAAGGGGATTATTGCAGCGATGTTAATCGGAATACTCATCCCTATTTTCTTTGAAAAGATTGTTAACTTAAGGATTGGAAATAAAGTTTTTAAAGATTTACCGAGTAATGTTGGAATAGCTTTTGAGTCTTTAATTCCGATGTTTTGTTGTTTTATTGTTATAGGTGTCGTTCAATTTGTATTTCAATTTATCATAAAAAGAACCTTCGTAGAGACTATTTATACTCTTTTGCAGCTTCCTTTACAAAACTTATCGGACACGTTTTTTGGTGTGATTTCTATCTCGGCATTGATTTCAGTTTTTTGGTTTTTTGGCATTCACGGTAATTCCGTTATTGGTGGAGTAATAACACCGATTTTATTGACAAATACTATTGAAAACCAGTCGATTATAGCAGCACACCATAATCTAACAATAGTGAATGGAGCGCATATAGTAACTCAACAGTTTTTAAATCAATTTATTACTATGACAGGAAGCGGTATTAGTATAGGGCTTATTCTATCAATGATTATTTTTTCAAAAGAGTCAGGTAATCGCAAGCTAGGATTAGGTGCTTTTGTACCTTGTTTATTTAATATTAACGAACCAATAGTTTTTGGACTACCAATTGTATTGAATCCATACATGGTAGTACCGTTCATTTTTATTCCAGTTATTACCGGAATGTCTTTATATCTTTGTATTCTATATGGAGTTATTCCGCCGTTTAACGGTGTCATTCTTCCGTGGATAACACCACCATTAATTTCAGGCTTTTTGCTAGGAAGTTATAAATATGTTGTGTTTCAAATCGTAATTATCATTATGTCTTTTGTTGTTTACACACCGTTTTTAAAGCTGTACGAAAATAATAGCACTAAGTTAGTCTTAAAGGGAGCGCATAGTAATGGAAAATTTTGATATATCCGTAATCATTCCAACCTACAATCGGAATAAATTACTTGAAATTAGTTTGCAGTCACTACTTAAACAAAAACTGAATAATACGACTTTTGAAGTAATAGTTGTCGATGATGGATCGTCTGAAGAAACAATCTCAATTGTTAAGGCATTTGAGACATCACTGAATATTAAGTACTATTATCAGTCGGATAATGGATTTAAGGTTTCTGAAGCGAGAAATGCTGGAGCAAATATCTCTGGGGGTAAATATCTCGTATTTATTGATGCTGGTATTGCAGTTTGTAGTACATTTGTGAGTGAGTACCATAGAATTTTAGTAAATAATGAAAATAGTTTTGTGATTGGTTATGTTGCGGGATTTGATGATCATGATAAATATAAACAGGCAATTATTGATAACTTTAATGCGGCGGATGTCGATGGCACGATTCAAGTATTATTGAATTTAAATGCGTATGATCGCCGTGAATCAGTATACCAGTCAATGGGAGATGATTTGTCTAAGTGGCCAGCACCATGGGTAATTGGTTGGTCATGTAATATTGGAATATCAAAAGATGCCTATCAAAGAATCGGAGGATTCGATGAGGCTTACACAACTTATGGTGGAGAGGATGCAGATTTCGCTATTAACGCATTTGTGCATCATATTAGATTTATCCTTGATAGATCTGCGATTGCAGTTCACTATCCACATGAAAAAAATAAAAATACAGTAAGCACCGAAGAAGCTAAAAAATATACGCTAAGGAAAAGAAAATATATGTTCAATAAATATGGTTTAAGCTCAATTAGAACTTGGATTGGAACTAAAACGGAATTATTAAATGGAGAGTTGAGTAAAGCTGGTGGAAATAATGAAAACTAAGAACGTTGTTGATTTACACAATTTTATAGACGTTAATGATGAGAGATTGCGTAATGGTATGTTGAAGCAAACTGTTGTTGATTTTTTGGATAATTTTAATTATGTGGATCTAACTAGATTAAATCATTCATACACTGCAAATAGTAGCCAAATATCAAAGAGTGCAATTATTGAGGGGAATGTGTATATCGGTGAAAATGTTATTATTCAGGGGTTTGCTTACATCAAAGGCCCAGCAGTCATCAAAGACAATGCATTGATTGGGAAAAGTGCATTTATTCGAGGTGGCTGTTATATTGGGGAAAATACTATAATTGGGCATTCCTCGGAGATTATTAATAGTGTGATTCTGGATGATACGCATATTGCACACTTTAATACAATAACGCGGTCTTTTATTGGAAGTGATGTAAACTTTTCAGCTTATGCGTCGACTTCCAGCTTTAACTTGTATGATGAAATTGACGCGACTGGATGGCATAAAACAAAAAAAATTTTTTTCGATGATAAAACATATTTAAAAACAAGTTCAAAATTTGGAGCCATTATAGGTGATCACTGTCGCATTGGAGCTTACACTATGACATATCCAGGTGTTACAATGGGGAAAAATTGTGTTGCGTTGCCACATCTCATGATTAAAGAGGGTTTTTATGCAAATGACAGTAAATTATACTTACAAGATTATTATACTCACACAGTAAAAAAAGGATGTTAGACAAATGGGATCAAGAATAATGCATTTATCAATTGCACAAGTAATAAATAATAAGCATGGGTTTGGAAATGATTTTTTAATTGGAAGTATTACTCCAGATGTTAACAAAAATTCGAGAACACCCAAAGAGCTTACGCACTTTATGGTGAAACGCGAAGATGGAGAACATGATATGTTTCCAAACATGTTTCTAGAGGAGTATGGAACATGTTTGAATACGTTTCAACTAGGATATTATCTTCATCTTATATCTGATGATATTTGGCTAAAAACTGTTTATAAAAAATATATTTTAGAAAACATGAGTTATAGTAAGGATGAAGCGCTACGAAGATTCTATTTAGACTTTCACTATTATAATGGTATTCTGATAAAACAATATAAACTGGTAACTTTGAAAAATAACAAATACTTATCGACTGGGGTCAACGAAATAATTGATCGTGATATTAGTGAAATTATTGAAGACTTGGATGCTGATTTTGATGATATGTCTATCGAAGACTTTCCAGGTTTACTTAAAAAAGAGGATGTAGAACAATATATTAACGTTTGTGTAAAAGAATTTGAAATTTTTCTCTTGAAAGGCAGCTATGATGGTGTTAAATTTGTTTTTTATAACGATTTTTAGAAACAAAAATCTATATTATATAGTTTAAAAAAGTTGAAATCATTAAGGCGCTGCAACTATAATTTGAAACCTGGTGAACGGTTTAAATGATGGTCATTTCAGAATTAGATAGTTCTAACTCACAGAAAGTTTCAATTTTAATTCGTTCAGATTAGGTTATACTAGACAAAAGATCAGTTCCTAGAAAGTGTGTTTGTGGTAAACACCATTTTAAAGGAAGCTGACCTTTTTTGTCCGAACAGCGTTCGGATTAATTTTACAAGCTACCAAGAAGTAACAAAAATTAGCCATACTCCTTGCAGGAATCTCTTTTTTAGTTGTTTTCAATTATTCGTTTAAAGCTTTGTAAGTTTGAATTAAAGGCATGTTTAGCGATTGGCATGAGTAATTTTAATGGTAAATGTGAATGATCATTTTCAGACAAGTAAAAATTTTCTTCTAATAATGTTGTTGCATTTTTACTAGTCAAATTAAAAATTAGAGTGTATTCGAGTTTTCCTCCGGTACTTTCATAGTAGATTGTATCATTTTCTGAACTAACAGAAATTTCCTCATTTTTATTCAAAGCAGAATCTGTTCTGTGAATATTGAATTTATTGTTGTCAATTGGCTGTACCTGAATAATATCAGGTATCCATTTCAGTAAAGTTTCCGGATTTTTTAAAAACAACGCGATTTTTTCTTTACTTGATTTGATTGAAATAACATTTGAAAATAGTGGTTTTTCCATAGGATGAAACCTCCTTTTATTTGATGACTTCATCCTATCCAATTTGAGTAAAAATTAAAAATCAGTATTCTGATATTCTAAATATTTTTATAAATTTGTTCATTAAAAAGGCCAGTTAGTAGCTGTTGCTTTTCAGTAGCGGCTAAAAAATTATCTTTATCTTCTGCTCTTTTTGCAATTTGAGCCATTAAATAAAAAGAGTTGGCTAACATATAGTGTGAGTTATGATCAGTAGCGAATTTAACAGACTTGTTTATCCAATTAAGAGACATTGTTAAATTATTGAGCTTAAAATAAATAAGTGCTGTCAAATAGAATAAAATATTTTGATTTTCTTCATAAAATAATTTATTAAAGTCCATAAAAGTCTGATCAATATATTTCTCAGCCTTATTTTGTAAATTTTGCTTTGCATATATAAAGGCCAAAGAGACGGTACCAAGTCGGGTAAGGGTATCTGGCAGAATTTTATTACTGGAAGCAAGGGACAACTTAATATATTTTTCGGTAGCAATCAATTTATTTTCAGTATGTAGAGTTGCAATACCGATATAATAATAGTATGCCTGAAGTTGCTTATCCGTTTTTAAATTATTGGTAACCGTTTCTTTATTTAGAAACTGGAGTAACTCTTTGTATTGGTGTTGATTACATAACTTAGATACACGTTCATTGAATTCATTTTCTGAACTGATATCAAAATTTTCCAGAAGACTTATTTGGTCTAAAGTAATCGATAATTTATGACATAGTTGGATTAAGAGCTGTGCATTAGGTATGTATTTATTATTTTCAATAGCACTAAGCATCGATTGCGCACAAATATCTTTGGAAACTTCTTTTTGAGTTAAGTGTAGCGATTGGCGAGTTTCTTTTAAAATTAATCCTAAGCTATTAGGCATGATATAACCTCTTTCTAGTTTGAAAAAGTTAAACAGTAATTACTGGGATAATAACATAATGGGGCATAATGATAAAATTTCATGATTAATAAATCAAACTACCATTTTTCAATCATGTCGCGTACAATTAACCTACAATTGAATGTTAAAATTTAAATAATTTGAGAATTAACAAAAGGGGATAGAATCATGCGTGCAGAATTCCAAAAGCAACATACTGAGACCTATCAGATAGACAACCATAAAGGTCTAAACGGCTGGATATCTTTCTTCTTGAGCCTTAGTTTAATCGTACTATTTGTGACAAGTGTCTTAAAAATAACCGTTTTGAATCAAACTTATACTGAAGAAAAAATTTTAACAGATTCGAACGTGACACTTGTGACACGACAGATGAATGATGGTATTTCAAGTATTGCGACATTAAATGATGTGCCAACGTCAGCTGTTAAAGATGCTTTAACGAATCAACAAGTTACTAACATTGCGAAAAATAGTTTTAGTAACGTATATGCTGGAAAACAAACTGTCATCAATCCAACTGAGATTACCAATCAAGTTGCTAGCAACGTTATGAAAAAAACGGACACATCAAATCCGTTGGTTAGCGCTAAAATTGATGGGATTGTCGCAACTTTTAAAAGTAATTTAAGTGAATATTTGACGAATAATATCCAAACGCCATATCTTTCAAAAATTGCTAGTACAGTTAGTTCGGTAAAAGTAATAGTCCAAACAGCCTTTATGTATAGTTTAATAGCTTCTGTTATTTTTGCGCTACTCTTACTGGCTATTAATCGGGCATTCTTTATACCGCTTAAATACGTCGGATTCAGTGCAATCTGGAGTGGTGTTCTAGTTTCAATTGGTTCTGCAATTGCCTTGTACAGTGGCCTAATTGGTATTGTGTCTAGTAAAGCTTCTGTTTTTACTGATATTGTGAATAATTATATCAGTGACACATTTAATACCATGTTAGTGGGTAGTTTAATTTTACTTGCTGTTGGTCTAGTATTCTGGTTAATTGGTCGTAATAAAAAATAAAAAGCAACTGATGTTCAGATTAATTTCTGAATACCAGTTGTTTTTATTTGGAACTATTCCTAAGTGTTAAGGTTGTTCCAATGGTAATAATCTGAGGGATAATTTCAGTCATCGACATTTGATTGACTAATAGTTCTGCAGCAGATTGACCCATTTTTTCTGTATAAACTTTAACTGAACTAAGCGTTGGGAAAGTATATTCAGCAATAGATGTGTCATTAAAACTAATTAAACTGATTTGTTCAGGCACTTTAATTGATATTTCATTTAATGCACGTAATGCACCGACAGCCATTGCGTCATTTGCAATAAACAACGCTTCTGGTAAATTATCTGATTGATCATTTAATAATTTCAAGGTTAATTGATAACCTGATTCTGGCGTGAAATCGCCTGTATAAACCCATTCGGGATGGTAGTTGCTAGTACGTTCTAAGTGATTTTTAAAGTGAGTGAAGCGGGAATCTGGGCCTAAATTGACATCATCAAATGTACTTTCTTGTCCTGCAATCATGCCAATTTTAGTTAAATTTTGTTTTTTAAAATGGTCAATAACGGTTGTAACTGGCGTTTTGAAATCAGTCATGACGCAACTAATACCAAAATTTAGTGTGTTCATATCAACAAAAACTAAATTAGAATTTAGTTCTTTAAATCCGGCTATTTGTGCTGCACTGTATTTACCGATAACAATAGCACCAAGAGTATCAGTCAAGGCGCTAAATTGATCATTTTGGAAAAAACGTGTAATTTCATAACCGAGTTCAATTAATTTACGTTCGATACCAATTCGAATTGAAAGGTAATACAGGTCATCTAATTCTTCTTTTTCTGTATACCATTCGATAATAGCAATCTTACCTTGAGGTGTACTGGATTTCTTTTTATTTTTTGAATAATTTAAACTTTCAGCTGCTTCAAAGATTCGTTTACGTGTATCGTCGCCAACGGATAATGTTTGATCGTAATTTAACACGCGAGAAACAGTTGCATTAGAAACTTTTGCCAACTGTGCAATGTCTTTAAGTGTTGCCATGACTACCTCCTGATTGATTGGTTATGTGTATCAGTTTACCATAATAAAAAGAATGTCGTAAAAAGATTGTAATTTTAGTAAATATTTAGTAAAATGAAAGCGGTTAATAAATTGGAGGAAAATATAATGAAAATTAATGAATTAAAGAGCGAATTTAAAGATGTTTACGGTGTGGACGCAAATGCAAGTTACTTCTCACCAGGTCGTATCAACTTAATTGGGGAACATACTGATTACAATGGTGGACATGTTTTCCCAACAGCAATTACATTAGGCACATATGCAGTTGCAACAAAACGTGATGATACAACAATTAATATCATGTCAAATAACTTTAAAGATAATGGCGTTGTCTCATTTGATTTAAGTGATTTATCATATCAAAAAGAACATAACTGGGCTAATTATCCAAAAGGGATGATTGTTTACTTGAAAGAGCAAGGTTATGTTATTGATAAAGGATTAGATATTTTACTTGAAGGTAACATTCCAAATGGTGCTGGTTTATCATCATCTGCATCAATTGAATTATTGATGGGTGTTATTTTAGAAGATCAATTTAATTTAGACATTGATCGTGTTGATCTTGTTAAAACAGGTGTCATGGTAGAAAATAAATTTATCGGTGTTAATTCAGGAATTATGGATCAATTTGCAGTCGGTATGAGTAAAGCAAATCATGCTATCTTACTGGATACAAATACACTAGATTACGATTTAGTACCAATTGATTTAAAAGACAACGTTATTATTATTATGAATACAAATAAACGTCGCGAATTAGCAGATTCTAAATATAATGAACGACGTAGTGAATGTGAAGCAGCATTAGCATTATTACAAGAGAAAAATGATATTAAATCATTAGGTGATTTGGACAATGCTAGCTTTGATTTACAAACATACTTAATCCAAAAAGAAAACCTTCTAAAACGTGCGCGTCATGCAGTTTCAGAAAACCAACGGACGATTATGGCTCAAGAAGCTTTGAAAAATGAAGATTTAGTACGTTTTGGTAAATTAGTTAACGCTTCACATGTTTCATTACAATTTGATTATGAAGTAACGGGTATTGAACTTGATACACTTGTTGAAACAGCATGGGAACAACCAGGAGTACTAGGTGCTCGAATGACTGGTGCTGGTTTTGGTGGTTGTGCAATTGCCATTGTTGCTAAAGACAAAGTTGACGCATTTGAAAGTGAAGTGGGTCGTATCTACGAAGAAAAAATCGGTTATGCACCAAGTTTCTATTTAGCAGAAATTGCTGATGGCGCTAAAAAATTAGATTAAGCATAAAGAGATAGAGGGAAAAACATGGATTCTAAACAATTAATTTCAAAATTCGTCGATAAAGTTATTCAGTTTGATCCAACGACTTATTCGACAGATGATAAAATTTATTTAGTAAACGTCGTTTTAGATTTGGTTGGTGAATCAGAGATAGAAGTAACTGAACCAGTTTCTGACACAATAATTGCTGTTAAAGACGAGCTACTTAATTTAGCAATCAAAAACGAGAAAATCAGTGCTCTAATCGCGGAGCAAGATATTCTTGGTGCTAAATTAATGGATCTGGTCACACCAATTCCAAGTCACGTGAATAAACATTTCTGGGATTTATACGCAAAAGACCCAGAGAAAGCTTTGGCTTATTTTTATGAATTAAGTCAGGCTAACGATTACATCAAAGTTGCGGCTATTGCGAAAAACATTGCTTATCAGGTACCAACAAATTATGGTGATTTAGAAATCACCATTAATTTATCTAAACCTGAAAAAGATCCAAAGCAAATTGCTTTAGCTAAAACAATGAAACAAACGGGTTATCCTAAATGCCAATTATGTATGGAAAATGAAGGCTATGCTGGAAGACTAGATTTCCCAGCTCGTCGCAATCATCGGATTGTACGATTTGATTTGGGGGATGCAACATGGGGCTTTCAATATTCGCCTTATGCTTACTTCAATGAACATTCAATTTTCTTAGATGAAAAGCATGAACCTATGGTAATTAACAAAACGACATTTTCAGATTTACTTCAAATTGTTAAAAAATTCCCGGGCTATTTTGCGGGAAGTAATGCAGATTTACCAATTGTAGGTGGCTCAATTTTAACGCATGAACACTATCAAGGTGGACGTCATGATTTTCCAATGGCAAAGGCAGAAATGAGTCAAACAATGCAATTTGCAGGATTTGATGACATTCAAGCAGGTATTGTGAACTGGCCAATGTCAGTCATTCGTTTAAATGGTGAAAATCCAGAACGATTAGCTGATTTAGCAGCAAAAATTTTAACGTCTTGGCAAGAATATAGTGATGCCGATGCACAAATTTTGGCAAAAGATGCTGACGGTACGCCACATCATACTGTGACGCCAATTTCTCGAATGCGTGACGGTCGTTATGAATTGGATTTAGTCTTGCGAGATAATCAAACATCTGATGAATTTCCAGATGGTATTTATCATCCACATGCTGATGTTCAACATATTAAAAAAGAAAACATTGGCTTGATTGAAGTTATGGGATTAGCTATTTTACCACCTCGTTTGAAAACTGAAATAACAGAGGTTGAGAAGTATCTAACAGATCAACCAAATGTCATGGCGGCTTATCATAAAACTTGGGCTGATGAAATTAAGCGTGATAATTCGATGATTTCTAAAGAGACGGTTAGTGAGCTCGTACAAAACGAAGTTGGAAAAGTCTTTATGCGTGTTCTTGAAGATGCTGGGGTTTATAAACAAGATGACCACGGCCAACAAGCATTCGTTAAGTTTATTAAACAAGTTTAAACGTAAAAAGATTAACTTATTTAAGTTAATCTTTTTTATTTAGAAATCAAATAGAAACTAACTGGTTAACGATAATTGTTAAGATAGTGTTAGAAAATTCTCTTTTTAATGTTTTGTGTTAAAATAAAATATATAATATTCTTACTAAAGTTGACATGCTGGTAATTATGAGAATTCTCGGAGGAATAAATGTACAAAAAAGATATTCTGGATCGACCAGAGTTTTTAATATGTGAAATTATTGAATTGCTATCATTAAATGAACATGGGTTATCAAGAAAAGTAATCTGTAATCGATTAAATGTTTCAAATACAGCTTTGCGAGTTGCACTAGAGTAATTGGATGGCGAATTCAATTCAGGTGATGAACCCTATATGATCATAAAAAAGAATAACATTCAATTTATAGGTAAAGGCAAAATTAATTTTTACGAAACGGTTTATCGGTATGTGAAAGAGTCTATTAATTACCAAATTTTAATGGCATTCTATTATGATGAAAATAGCAGTATTGAAAATTTGAGTCTTAGTTTAAATGTTAGTGAATCATCTATCTTCAGAAGAATTAAGCAACTTAATAATTTGTTGTCTGAATTTCAGATTAAAATTGCACATGGTGAGGTAGTTGGTTCTGAATTACAAATTAGATTTTTTTACTATTCACTATTTCTAGCGACAGATTTTAACTATAATGATACGATAGAAGCGGGCGTCATTCTTGAATACATTAAAGTATTTGAAACATATTTTAACTTCAATGTGAATGATAGTAATTTAATGAGGACTAGAATTTGGATGAAGGTCAGTGTTCATCGAATGATGCGAAAAGATCGTGATAATTGGGTGATTTCTGATGATTTAGCAGATATGATTGCAAATAATTCACTATTTAACCAAGTTGAAGAAAAGATGCAAGATATTTATATTAAGTTCTCAAATAAAATTGATGTTCATTTTGAGAGCGCCCTACTTTACGCTTGGACAACTGCTTTTGTTTCAGTTCCTTCAAGTGCTTACTTGTCCCGCGATTTTATTGCAATTAATCACACAAATAACACCAAACTTCAACAAGCTGTTAAATATTTGGAACAAGGATTTGAATCTAAATTAGATGTTAAAATTATCGGTGAAAATGTTAGTAAATCATTGTACCCAATTTGTACTGAAGCATTTTGTTTTCATGGAACGATGGATGCCGTGGGAACTTACATGATGAATAGTTATCGAAAAAAATATTCAAATCATTCAGTTCGACGTCATGTTGAGATTGCCATGGATGAATTAATCGACAGTCCATTATTAGCTAAAAAATGGTCTGATTTCTATAAGCGATACAGGCAGCCATTTATTAATAAAATGGTCGAAATTTTTAGCGCTAGATTGTTAGAAAAAGAAACCATGTTAACAGTTGGGGTTGATTTAAATGCAAACGAGCGAATTAAAGAATTATTTGTCAGAAATATGAGTCAAGATTTAAATATTAATTTACGCGTTAATGTCAGTATTTATGATTCTAGTCAACGATATGATATGGTGGTTACTAATTTCATGAATAAAAATTATAAAAACAATGCATTTGATAAGTATATTATCACTGCATTAGGACTTGATAATGATATGCCAGAGATGGGGAAACGACTGTTAAACGTGAATAGAAAACACTATCAGTAAAAATGTTTCTAGTTTTTTTTTTGATAGTACAACCCATGAATCATTCGGTATACTCTATATTATAGAGAACTAACAAGAGATATTCGTGGGGGATTTCTTTTGAAGCATTAAACAGTATCGAATTGGGCAAACATTTATTTATTACAAAATAAAAAAAGACGATTATAATTTAACGATTATAATCGCCTTTTTTTATAGGCTACCAAGTGTGATAAGATAGAGAATAAACGTTATGACGAGAAATGAAGGATAATGACATGCAATTTACGCTAACAAACAATGGTGAAGGCACAATTAGTTTAAAAAAATTTTTAATTGAGGTTGGCGTTAGTAAACGATTAATCGCCAGAATTAAACAAGGCGAGGGACAAGTTCGAGTTAACAAAAAGAATGAATATTGGGATTATCAACTGATTGATGGTGATGAAGTTATTTTGACGTTGCCAGAAGAACCAGATAACGATGCCATACATGCAAGTGATGAACCATTAAATATCGTCTTTGAAGATGAAAACTGGTTAGTAGTCGATAAGCCAGCTGGTATGGTAACCGTGCCAGGCCCATCTAATGAAGATACAACATTGGTTAACCGTGTTAAAGGCCATTTGATTGCAACTCATTCAAGTAGTTTCGTGCCACATGTTATTACGCGTTTAGACCGTTTTACAAGTGGACTTGTTTTATTAGCTAAGCATGGATTTGCACATAGTTTGATTGCTGCTCAATTAAGTAATGGTCAGTTAGAAAAATCATACTTAGCAATTGTTGCAGGTGACGTTAAAAGTGATCAAGGAGATATTAAAGAACCAATTGGTAAAAAGGAAGGCGAAATTCGTCGTTCTGTTATGGCTGAAGGAAAAGCCTCAGAAACAACTTATAAAGTTGTAACGAGATTTCCAGACTACACATTAGTTGATGTGAAGTTAGTTACGGGCCGAACACATCAAATTCGTGTACATTTTGATTTTATTCATCATGCTTTGGTTGGGGATGCGTTATATGATGGCCCGATGGACAAAGGTATTGATAGACAGGCATTACATGCTGCTAAATTAAGCTTTGAAGATCCATTTACGGGTAAAAAATTAGCTTTTGAATCAGAACTCCCAGCTGATATGGCTCAATTATTAAAATAGTATCAGGCAAGATTGTATATTTGGATAAAGTGGCGAATATCTATTGTATTTCGTGAACTTTTTCTTTATTATTAATATAGTTATAATCAATTTGTGAAAGCACTTTTAAGTGAGGAAATAATAAATGAAAAAGATGATTATTAGAGGCGGTAAAAAACTGTCTGGCGAAGTAATAATCGGTGGTGCTAAGAATAGTACTGTTGCATTGATTCCTGCAGCTATTCTTGCGGATACACCTGTGCATTTTGACAGTGTCCCCGATATTTTAGATGTACATAATTTAATGAAAATTTTAGATCAAATGAATGTTAAGTCTGAATTTAACGCTGGTAACTTAATGGTAGATCCTACGATGATTAAGGATGAACCTTTACCTGGTGGTGCCATTAAAAGTTTAAGAGCTTCTTATTACTTTATGGGTGCCTTATTAGGTCGGTTCGGTCGTGCAGTTGTTGGATTTCCTGGTGGTGATAATATTGGACCACGTCCGATTGATCAACACATCAAGGGATTTAAAGCTCTTGGCGCTGAAGTTATCGAAGAAGAAGACGCAGTGATTATTACGAGTGGCCCTGAAGGATTAAAGGGAGCCCGTATTTTTATGGACCTTGTTTCAGTGGGTGCAACAATTAACATTTTATTGGCTGCTGTCCGTGCAAAAGGAACCACAATCATTGAAAATGCTGCAAAAGAACCTGAAACCATTGATATTGCAACATTCTTGAATAATATGGGTGCTCATATTCGTGGTGCGGGGACTGGTGAAATCAGAATTCAAGGTGTTGATAGCTTAAAAGCTGTTAATACGCATACGATTATTCCAGATCGTATTGAAGCTGGTACTTATATCTCACTTGCTGCTGCAATGGGTGAGGGCGTTTTAATTAAGAATGTTATTACTGAACATTTAGATTCATTTTTAGCTAAACTTAGTGAAATGGGCGTTACTTTCCAAGTGAATGAAGATAGTATTTTTGTTCCTGGTGGCGATAAAATTATCCCAATTGAAGTGACAACTTCACCATATCCTGGGTTTGCAACTGACTTGCAACAACCAATTACTGCCGTTATGCTCAAGGCTACAGGTGAGAGTCGTATTATTGATACACTTTATCCTGAACGGATTAAGCACATTCCAGAAATGCAACGAATGGGTGTTAAGATTGAATCAAAAGATGGCATTATTCGAATCAATCAATCAACTGAATTAACAGGCCAAACTGTTTATGCAGATGAAATTCGTGCAGGTGCTGCATTACTTGAAGTTGCTTTAATGACTAATGGTACGACTGTCATTGAGAAAGCCGATAATATTTTACGTGGTTATGATTGCGTTGTACAAAAAATGACAAATTTATCTGCTGATGTAGAAATTATTGATGAAGATTAGGTGATTAAATGAGCGACTTCTTAACGATGGGTGAATTAAAAGACAAGACGCTTAAAGAAATTTATGGCTATGCCCAAGAATATAAAATACAATATTATAGCCAAATGAATAAAAAAGAATTGTCTTTGGCAATTCTAAGGGCTCAAGCAAAACAACAAGGATTCATTTTGATGGAAGGTGTCTTAGACATTGTTCCCAATCAGGATGGATTCGGTTTTTTGCGTCCAATTAACTACGGCCCATCACAAGAGGACATTTATATTTCTGCCTCACAAATTAAGCGATTTAATTTAAGAAATGGGGATTTAGTCGGAGGTAAAGCACGACCACCAAAGCCTAATGAACGTTATTATGGGTTAATGCACGTTGATACAGTTAATGGTAAAAATCCAGAAGAAGCAAAGGAACGTCCACATTTTCCTGCACTGACGCCCTTATATCCTAATCGACAATTAACTTTAGAAACAACTAGTCAAAATCTTTCAACGAGATTAACTGATTTATTTGCTCCTATTGGATTTGGTCAACGTGGTTTAATCGTGGCACCACCTAAAGCTGGGAAAACAACTTTACTTAAAGAGATTGCTCAAGGAATCGCAGAAAATCATCCCGATGTAAAATTAATCGTACTATTAATTGATGAACGACCTGAAGAAGTGACTGATTTAGAACGATCAATTAAAGGTGATGTTGTATCGTCAACATTCGATCAACAACCAGAGAACCATGCGCGTGTTTCTGAACTTGTTTTAGAACGTGCAATGCGATTAGTTGAAGATAAGCAAGATGTTGTTATTTTAATGGATTCAGTTACTCGCTTGGCTAGAGCGTATAATTTAACGATTCCGCCAAGCGGACGGACGTTATCAGGTGGGATTGATCCAGCAGCATTTTATCGACCTAAAAAATTCTTTGGTGCTGCACGTAATATTGAAGAAGGTGGAAGCCTGACAATATTAGGAACTGCTTTGGTTGATACGGGTAGCCGAATGGATGATGTGATTTATGAAGAGTTCAAAGGAACCGGTAATATGGAATTACAACTCTCAAGAGAGCTTGCTGAACGCCGTATCTTCCCTGCTGTCGATTTAAAAAAATCAAGTACACGTAAAGAAGAATTATTATTATCTAAGCAAACAATTGAAGAACTATGGCAGATTCGAAAGATGATGACAGGCGATTCACTAGGTGCTACGGAACGTGTTATCCAAAAAATGAAGAAAACAAAAAATAATGCTGAATTTTTAAAAGAGTTAACAAAAACAAGTAAATAAAATTTAATTGTAAAACGAGTTAATTCGTGATAAGATTGTGCATGTTGTAATATAAAGAATAACTCTAATTCAGCAGATGGATTAGGGCAAAGGAGAATACTTACTTATGAAAAAAGAAATCCATCCAGATTACCATGAAGTTGTATTTATGGATACTACTTCAGGTTACAAATTTATCTCAGGTTCAACAAAACATTCAGAAGAAACAATTGAAATGGAAGATGGCAAATCATACCCATTGATTCGTGTCGAAATTTCATCGGATTCACATCCATTCTATACTGGACGTCAAAAATTCACTCAAGCCGATGGCCGTGTGGATCGTTTCAACAAGAAATATGGTCTTACAGACGCAAACGCTGCAAAATAAGAACTATTTCGAAAAGGAAGAAGCCAATAAGCTTCTTCCTTTTTTTATACAAAAAAATAGTAACGTTCAACTAGATTGAACGTTACTATTCAGCTTTTCGTGAATACATCCCTTTTGTGACGTAGAGAACCCAGATGAGATTAATACCAACTAAAATAGCGGTAGAAATAAAGACACCTTTGTAATCGAATACGCCAGAAACGGTAGAGCCAATCATAGGACCAACGACTGATCCCATGGCTTGGAATGATTGATTGTAACTGAACACTCGACCTGTGAATTCTGCCGGTGTATTTTTTGTTAGAATTGTTTGAACTGCAGGTAACATTGCGGCATCCGTAATCCCAATTAAGAAACGTAAGCCGCCAAGTTGCCAAACATTAGTCACTAATGCCATTGGAATAAAAATGAAAATTGCGACAGTAAGTGCAATTTTTAAAATACGTTCTGTTCCAATTTTATCGCCTAGTACTCCTAAGCGAGGCGCAGCAATTAGCGTTGCTATTCCTGGAATAGAAGCCACACACCCACTGATAAAGGTAACATTTCCAACGTTATGTAAGAGTTCTCGAACGTATAAGCTTAGAATAGGACTAATGGAATAATTTGATGCTTGAATGATTAAGGTAGTGACAAACATCCCGATAATTAATTTAGGATGATGTAATTTCTTGAAGATTTCTTTTGACGTTTGCATTTCACCTTTTTCAACAGGCGTAAAATGTTCATGTACAAAGAAATAACTAAGTAAGAAAACAATTAGCAAAATCGCAGCAGTAATGAAGAAGGTAATACGATAGCCGAAGACCCCAGCTATTGCGCCACCGATTAGTGGTCCAAATAAAGTACCAGTAACACTACCGGTAACTAAAATACCGAGTGCTTTACCACTTTGCCGCTTGGGTGTCTCTGTTGCAATCAGTGCCTGTGAGTTACTAATATAACCAGAAAAGACACCTTGTAATAAACGTAACGCAATTAATTGGTAAACGTTACTGACAAGCCCCATCAGGCCTAAAACAATGGCCATTCCGAATGAAGCTCTTAAAATCATTAATTTACGACCTTTTCGATCAGCTAAACGACCCCATAGTGGGGAAACAATGGCGGTAATTAAAAATGTAGATGAATAGGTAATGCCGCTATAAAAATTTAATTCGGTTTTGGTGAAGTCACCTAACGTATCAATATAAAGTGACATAAATGGCATAATTAAACTAAATGCCACGCCAGCCATGAACGTACCAAACCATAAAACAAATAAATTTTGTTCCCAAGGTTGTCTAGAACGAAAAAATGTTGATTTTAGTGAAGTCAACAAATTAAACAGTCCCCCTAAAGATATTTTTTGATAATTATAATCATAACACTAAACAAGGATAAAAGTTATATGGTAAAATAGTTGTTAAGCGAAAGTGGGGGTTATTAATGGAAAAAAATAAAGCAGCTAAAAAAAGTCGTTGGAAAAAATGGCTAACAACTATATTATTAATACTATTGTTATTGGTGGGGCTTTCGCTAGTATTCAATGAACAAATTAAAAACTTTATTGTTGGACTAACAGACCCAACCATTAATTCAGAATTAGTCGATAAAAATAAAAATAAAAAAGCATCCTTTGATTTTAGTGAAGTTAAGAGTTTGAATACGGCAGATGTCGTGAAAGCAAAAGCAAATGAAAAAAATTTGGTTTTACTTGGAGAAATTAGTATTCCGGATGTCTCAATGAACTTGCCGATTGCTAAAGGCGTTAGCACTGATACCTTGGCACTTGCTGCTGGAACTTTAAAGGAAAACCAAAAAATGGGCGAGGGTAATTATGCACTTGCTGGACATCATATGATTCGAAAGGATTTATTGTTTAGTCCATTAGTTAGCATGAAAATTGGCCAAAAAATCTATTTAACAGATGCTAAAAAGATTTATGAGTATGAAACATCTAAAATGAAATATATCAAAGCAACAGACGTTCAAGTTATTGATGATGTACCCGGAGAAAAATTAGTCACATTAATTACTTGTGATGATACGGGTGCCGGACGTTTGATGGTCCAAGGTGAGTATGTTAAAGATTGGACATACAATGCTGCACCAAAAACAGTTCAAAAGTATTTTAAAATGATTCATAATAATAAATAATAAAAATGACCACAAATTTTAAAATTTGTGGTCATTTTTATTATTTAATTTGTGCTTTAATATAATCAATCCAGTAAGGCATTCCAAGACTAATTAAGTTATAAGTTTCGTCAAAGTCACCAGTAATCCATGGATCAGGAACAGATTCTTTTTCTTTACCGGGAACAATTGAAAGGAAGTTAACGATTTTTTCTTTTTTAGATGCAGGTGCAGCTTTTTCAAGACGCTCAACATTGATATCATCCATTGCAATAATTAAATCACTATTAATGAAATCTAAGTAACTAACCGGACGTGAGATTAAGCCATCTGTTGGAATCTGATGTTCAACAAGTTTAGTAATAGTCCCTTCATGGGCGCCATTTCCTTCTTGTGAAGAACTTGTGCCAGCAGAATCAACAGTTACTTGGTCAGAAAGGTTTAACTTAGCTAAATCGTCTCGTAACATTGCTTCAGCCATTGGTGATCGGCAAATATTTCCCATACATACAAATAATACATTCATGTTAATAATCCCCTTTACAAATTTCTTAATAATGCTATTATGCCATAATAATCACATTATTAAAACTAGTTAGATAAATTGGTGTAACCGTTAGCTTAATTGCTTTCTAAAAGGGTCTAACTTTGGTATGATAATTAAGAATAGAAACTAAAATAAGACACTTTATATTTAAAGAGGAGACTGAAAATTATGGCAATGATTATTATCGGAGTTATCGTAGTACTTTTAGTTATTATGTACATTAGCGGCTACAATGGTTTAGTAAAAGCAAAAATCCGGACTGAGGAATCATGGAGTCAAATTGACGTCCAATTAAAACGTCGTAATGATTTAATTCCTAACTTAGTTTCAACTGTTAAGGGATATGCAACTCACGAAAAAGAAACATTTGCTAAAGTAGTTGAATTACGTAATCAATTAACACAAGTACCAACGGATGCACATGAAACAACAATGGAAGTTTCTAATCAATTGAGTCAATCATTGAAAAGTATTTTTGCGTTATCTGAAAGTTACCCAGATTTAAAAGCTAACACAGAATTCACTAAGTTAATGGAAGAACTATCAAATACAGAAAATAAAATTTCTTATTCACGTCAACTATTTAACTCAACTGCTGCAAGTTTAAATGCAAAAATTCAATCATTTCCAAGTAACATTGTTGCCGGAATTCATCATTTTACAAAAGTAGAATATCTTGAAGTCCCTGAAGCTGAAAAAGCTGTACCCAACGTTTCATTTGATTAAACAGTTAGGAGATAACTAATGCTATATGATCAAATCGCGCGAAATAAGCGCAAAACAGTTTATGTTTTAATTGGTTTTGTTTTATTGATGGTTGCGATTGGTAGTGCCGTTGGCTATGTTTTTTTCAATAGTGCTGTTTCTGGACTACTTATGGCTGTTGTCATTGCAGTTGTTTATATGGGATTGATGATTTCACAATCAACTAGCGTTGTCATGAGTATGAATCATGCAACTGAAATAAAATCAGTCGATGATGCACCTGAATTATGGCATGTTGTTGAAGATATGGCGATTGTGGGCCAAGTTCCAATGCCAAAAGTGTTTATTATTGAAGATGATAGTCCTAATGCGTTTGCAACGGGAAATAATCCAGAACACGCGGCAGTTGCTGCAACAAGTGGCTTAATCAATCGATTAAATCGTGAAGAATTAGAAGGCGTTATGGCGCATGAAATTTCGCATGTACGCAACTACGATATTCGATTATCAACAATTGCATTAGCATTATCGGCAGCAATTTCATTATTAGTAAATATTGGAATGAACTCATTTTGGTGGGGCGGAGGTCGCCGTCGAAGTGATGATCGAGAAGGTGGCGGATCATTAGAAATTATTTTGATGATTTTATCATTATTATTGGTTATTTTAGGACCAATTGCAGCAACAATTGCTCAGCTTGCACTTTCTCGAAACAGAGAATATTTGGCTGATGCTTCTGCTGTTGAATTAACGCGTAATCCGCAAGGACTAATCCATGCGTTGGAAAAAATTTCTGATAGTAAACCAATGGAACGTGCCGATCCAAGTAGTGCGGCACTTTATATTTCAAATCCATTGAAGAAAAAAACAACTGGATTATTTCAAACACATCCACCGATGGAAGATAGAATTGAAAGATTAGAAGCAATGTAAACTATTTTATAAAATGGGGATGATAGTGGTGAGAGACAATTTAGTCTACGTTCATGTTGAAACGGTTTCTCATTTGATTTTATCATATGGGATTTCCAAAGAAGATTTCATAACAAGCATTCCCAGATTACCAACTAATATTTTATCGTTAAACCCAGTGGATTATGAAAATGAAATTGACATCGCAACAGGATTTAACACGGTAACCGGGGAAGAAGATACTGCACGTTATTTGAATAAAAAGACTGTTGGGTTAAAGCAAAGTTGGATTGATTTCGATAGTCAAGATGATTTAGAATTAATAACACCAAGAGAAGTAGCAGAATTCTTATATTTGGGACATGCATTTTCTCATATTCAATCACCTTTTTACTATAAATTGCAGAATGACTACGTTTTTTTAACGTTACCAAATGATGCATTAAAAATCTACTATCGTTATTTAACGCAATTTTATAATGTTTTTTCTAAATCAATTATTAGACATGCGAATCAATCGTATCGTGAAAAAAATGGTCTGTTTAGACGACGTCCTATGACGTTGAAAAAGATACCTAAAAAAATTGTTGAAGAATTAATGCCATTATTTGTTGAAGGTGTAATATTAGATTTTTCAAGGATCACAATTAATAATACGAAGTTAATATTACCTGTCTATATTATGATAGATAACGTTTCTCAGATGAAGTGGCATGAGCCAACATTGGAGACAGAAAGTGCCAAGTTAGTTGCTAATTTGGAGTATCGATTTGTAGATCAAGAATGGTTTATCGAAGTTTCTAACAAATCTGCTTTTGAAGACAGTATTATATTCTAAAAAGATAACGTATTATTATGTTATCTTTTTTTATTTTTGTTGAATTTAAAAAGAATGGTACAATAGGACGTGCAAAAAATGGAGGGCAATACGAATGCGAGTTTATTTACTCTATGGTGGTAAAAGTGCAGAACATGAGATCTCACTTTCAACTGCTTTTCAAATAACACAAGCGATATATTACCAATACTATTCGGTAATTCCAGTTTATATTACGAAAACGGGGAATTGGCTGCAAGGTCAGACGCTTAACGAACCAGTTAAATTTGTTGATAATTTAAGACTTAGAGAAACAGATGAAAAAGGACAAGCAACGAATAATCATGAAAATTCAACTGGAATAAAATTTTTGCCAAATGGATTTGACCCTGAAGATAGTGTGGTTTTTCCTGTCTTACATGGCCCAAATGGTGAAGATGGAACTGTCCAAGGACTACTTGAAACGTTGAATATCCCCTATGTTGGTAACAGTGTACTAGCATCGGCTGTCGGTAATGATAAAATAATGAGTAAATTACTCTTTAAACAAGCCGGAATTCCGGTTGTACCATTCCAAGCGATTGACTCACAGTCTTGGGAAAATAACACTGCAAGTGTGATTGCCAGATGTGAGGGCGAATTACTTTATCCAATGTATGTGAAACCATCTAATTTGGGTTCAGGAATCGGTGTTACACAGGTGAATAATAGTGTTGAATTACAATATGCAATTGATAATGCTTTTGAACTTGGTCCTCGAGTGATTGTAGAACGAGGCATTGTAGCACGTGAAATTGAAATTGGATTATTAGGTAACGAAGAAATCGCAACAAGTGTACCAGGAGAAATTTTGTCGTTTGATGACGTCTATGATCGTAAACTTGCAATGAAGGAAGATCACGAAGCCAGAATTCCAGTTGAACTCGATGAGGAATTATTGGATAAGATAGTTGGTTTTTCTAAAACAGCTTTTGCGGTTATTGATGGATCAGGGCTTGCTAGGTGTGATTTTTTAATTAGCGCTAACCAAGATATTTATTTAAATGAGATTACAACAATGCCAGGATTTTATAAAAATGCAATGTATCCAAGATTGTGGGAAGCCGTTGGGCTGAGTTACAGTGATTTAATTGAAGAATTATTACAATTAGCATTGAAAAAAAATCAGGCAAATAATAGTAAACAATAGATTTAATGGTCATATGAATGCGAGGGTTTATATAATGAAAATGCAATTAACTGAAATTGCGAGCGCAGTTAGCGCCAAGAACGAAATTACTGATGAACCAATTAATATATCGAGTGTTTCATTTGATAGTCGACAACTAACGGAAGGCAGTTTATTTGTACCTATTGTGGCAGAAAATGACGGTCATGATTATATCCAAAGTGCGATTGATAATGGTGCAACAGCGACTTTATGGGCAGTTGACCATCAAGATACAATGCCAACGAAAATCCCAGCTATCTTAGTAGATGACACATTAATGGCTTACCAAGATTTAGCAAAACATTACTTGGATAAAATTAATCCTAAAGTTGTCGCAGTTACTGGTAGTAACGGTAAAACGACAACTAAAGATATGATTACAGAAATTTTAAGTCAGCAATATAATGTTTGTAAAACGGAAGCGAATTTCAATAATCATTTAGGCGTACCGATGACTTTATTAAGTATAGAACCTAATACGGAAGTTGTTGTTGTCGAAATGGGGATGGATCATCCTGGTGAGTTAGACTTTTTAAGTCGAATTGCACAACCTGATGTCGCTGTTATTACGATGATTGGCGAAGCACATATCGAATTTTTTGGTACGCGAGATAAAATTGCGGATGCAAAAATGGAAATTGTGAATGGGCTGAAAGAAGACGGCTTGTTGGTTTATAATGCAGATGAACCGTTATTAAGAGAACGTGTTTCCAATATTGAACAGCAATCATTTGGCTTCGGTCATGGTGAAAGTGCTGACTTGAGTGTTTCAAATGTTGTCGGCAATCAAACAATGACTAGCTTTAAAGTGAGAGAAATGGCTGATTTTAATTTTACAATTCCAATGATTGGCACATATAACGTAGATAATGCGATGGCTGCTATCTCAGTTGGTCGTCATTATCGTGTGTCACCTAAAAATATTGTAAAGGCGCTTAGTGATTTTGATTTAACGAAGAATCGGACAGAGTGGCTTAGAGGTCATTTGGGCGAGTCAATTTTAAGTGATGTCTATAATTCAAATCCGACAGCTGCAAAAGCTGTTATCAAAGCATTCTCAAACAGCGATGTTGAAGGTAATCGAATGGTTGTTTTGGGTGATATGCTTGAATTAGGTGAGCAATCTAGCGATATGCATCTCAGCTTGGCTGATAGTTTTGATAATGAAAAAATTCAAAGCGTTTATCTTTACGGAGAACAAATAAAATCTTTAGCAACAGCATTAAAATCAAAGTATGATGATCAACATCTTCATTATTATGATTTAGATGAAAAAGAAGCTATGGTTGAAGATTTATTAAAAATACGTACTGAAAAAGATTCTATTTTGATTAAAGGAAGCCATGGCGTTCATTTAGAAACCGTTTTATCGGCTTTACAAAGTAATTAGAGAGTTGCTTAATATTATTTAAGGTGCTATTATAGTTTAAATAGTGACTCATGAAGGGTCAGACTTAAATTAATTTAACTTTACAAGACAGTAATTGACGACGAACTCTTAACTGTGTTGTGAAGCATGTTAGTTTGCAAACACATTAGGAGGAATTTATACTTGAAATTTACAGAATTAGGACTATCCGATGAACTACTAAAGGCCGTTCAACGCAGCGGTTTTGAAGAAGCAACACCTATCCAATCTGAAACAATTCCAATGGCTTTAGAAGGAAAAGATGTTATTGGACAAGCACAAACAGGTACTGGTAAAACTGCTGCATTTGGTTTACCAATCTTAGATACAATTGATACAACAAAAGATGAAGTTCAAGCACTTATCATCTCACCAACACGTGAACTTGCTATTCAAACGCAAGAAGAACTTTACCGTTTAGGTAAAGAAAAACATGCTAAAGTTCAAGTTGTTTATGGTGGGTCTGATATTCGTCGTCAAATCAAGAGTCTTAATCGCGCACCTCAAATTTTAGTTGGAACACCAGGACGTTTATTAGATCATATTCGTCGTCGCACCGTTAAATTAGGTAATGTTAAAACTTTGGTTTTAGATGAAGCTGATGAAATGTTAGATATGGGATTCGTTGAAGATATCGAAAGCATCTTAACAACTGTTCCTGACGAACGTCAAACATTGTTATTCTCTGCAACAATGCCAACTGCTATTCGCCGTATTGGTGAAAGATTTATGACAGATCCAACTTTGGTAACTGTTAAGGCAAAAGAATTAACAACTGACTTAGTTGATCAATTCTACGTAATCTCAAAAGATTTCGAAAAATTTGATATCATGACACGTATGTATGATGCTCAAAACCCAACACAAACAATCGTGTTTGGTCGTACAAAACGTCGTGTTGACGAATTAGCTAAAGGATTTGAAATGCGCGGATACAACGCTAAAGGAATCCATGGTGATTTATCACAACAACGTCGTATGAGTATTTTACGTGAATTTAAATCAGGTAAACTTGATATTTTAGTTGCAACTGATGTTGCTGCTCGTGGTTTAGATATTTCTGGGGTTACCCATGTCTTTAACTATGATATTCCTCAAGATCCTGAAAGTTATGTCCATCGTATTGGCCGTACAGGCCGTGCCGGACATAAAGGAACTTCATTGACATTTGTTTCACCAAATGAAATGGATTACTTACGTCAAATCGAAAAATTAACTAAGAAACGTATGGTGGCTTTAACACCACCTACAGATGATGAAGCATTTGCTGGTCAAATTGAAACAGCAATCGCTGACGTTACTGCCTTAGTTAACAAAACTGATACTAAAAAATATGCAAAACAAGCTACTGAATTAATGGCTAAGTTTGAAGTTGCTGATTTAGTTGCAGCATTACTTAGTGATGTTATTAAAAATGATTCATCACAAGTACCTGTTAAGATTACACCAGAACGCCCATTACCTAGACGTAAGGGGGGTGGCGGTGGTGGCGGAAACAACCGTCGTAGCGGCAATGGCGGTGGAAATCGTCGTGGTGGCAACGGTGGTGGTTACCAAGGCAACCGTAATGGTGGCGGAAACCGTAGTAACGGTGGAAGTTCAGATCGTCGTAACGGAAGTAGCGATCGCCGTAGCAATGGTAATGGTGGCGGAGGTTACAAAGGTAACCGCTCAAGCGATAATCGTTCAAATGACAACCGTTCAAACGGAAGTAGCGCACCAAAACGTAACTTCACAATCAGAACAAAAGATTAATTTGAATATTGAAAAGAGACCTATTAATTTAGGTCTCTTTTTTTGTTTAAAATTGCTATTCTTACAATATTGATAGGTAAAATATAAACGATTTTAGTGCAGAAAATGAATAAATTTGATAAACTTAACAAGGATATCAATGAAAAGAAATAGGTGATAATATGATTTATGGAATTGGTGTTGATATTGCCGATATTGATCGAGTAGTAAAGTTGGCAAAACAACATGAAGAATTTATAACAAAGATTCTCACAACAAATGAAATTAAACAATTTGATGAATTAAAAGGTAGTCATAAAGACGAATTTATTGCTGGAAGATTTTCCGCCAAAGAGGCATACAGTAAGGCTTTTGGAACGGGAATAGGGGATAAAGTTGGCTTTTTAGATGTTGAAATATTAAATAATGAAATTGGTAAACCGATAATTACGCAGCACCCTTTTGAGGGTAATGGCTTTATTTCAATTTCTCATACGAACAATTTAGTTATGACTGAAGTTATTTTAGAAAATCAAGAAAAGGGGATGTAAAAATGGTTGTAGGTTATCATCGTCCAACCCAAATCGTGGTAGATAGGGCAGCTATTAAGGCAAATATCACAGCTGAAAAAAAGACATTAACAGATGAGACGGTTATTTTTGCTGTTGTTAAAGCTGATGCGTATGGTCATGGATTGATTGAAGTAGCTAAAGTTGCAAAAGATGCTGGTGTAAAAGGTTTTTGTGTGGCAATAATTGATGAGGCATTAGCGTTACGAGAAGCCGGGTTTGTTGAAACTATCTTGATTCTGGGATTAACGAAAGTTGAATATGCACCGTTACTGGCAAAAAGCAAAATATCTGTAACTGTTTCAGAACTTGGCTGGTTACAAGAAGCTAATAAGTTACTGAGTGAAGAAAAATTAGCGCCTTTGGCCGTTCATTTAGCATTGGATACAGGAATGGGTCGTATTGGTTTTAGAGAAGCAGAACCGTTTTTAGAGGCAATTAATTTCCTTGGAAGTCATCAAAATACATTAAACTTTGAAGGGGTTTTTACTCACTTTGCGACAGCAGACTCTCCTAATGATTCGTATTTTAAAAAACAAATGTCAAAATTTAATGAATTGATGTCAGTAGTTTCTGATAGACCTCGTTATGTACACGTTTCTAATTCTGCAACGAGCTTATGGCACTCTGCTTGCAACGGTAATATGATTCGGATGGGCATTTCAATGTATGGTTTAAATCCATCTGGTGGTGAATTAGAACTACCTTATGCGTTAAAACCAGCATTTGGATTAACATCTGAATTAAGTTATGTGAAAGAAATCCATGCAGGTGATTCAGTTGGTTACGGTATTACATATCAAGCTCAAGAAAATGAATGGGTTGGTACAGTACCAATTGGGTATGCAGATGGTATGCCCCGAAAGATGCAAGGCTTTAAACTATTAGTCGACGGTCAATTTTGCGAAATAATTGGTCGAGTTTGCATGGATCAATTAATGATTAGATTGCCACATGAAATGCCAAATGATACAAAAGTAACTCTAATAGGCCAAGATGGCGATGAAATGATTACAGCACAGGATGTTGCAACGTACGCTGAAACAATTCATTATGAAATAATCTGTGCACTTTCAGGACGAGTACCACATGTCTACCTAAATTAGTATTTATTTGCTTAGTTTGCTATGGTAAACTATCTGTAGAGTGTAATTCTATGGGGGAAGTGCAGATGGATAAAAATGAGAAAGTAGCAATGAGTCATATAGCCGATTACTGTGCATATTATTCGATTACCAATGAAGCGTTGAAGGATAGCGAAATATTTAACTCTATTTTAAGTCATAAAAAAATGATGGATGAGTTAATTGATGGCTACTCAGAAATGGGACAATTGAATAGTGAAATCTGTAATGATTTTAAAGGATCTGAAGATGAAGTGTTATTGCACCTTCAAATTATGTAGAGAGTTGGGATAAGATGGTTGAAAGTATCATACGTGGTGATATATTCTATGCAGATTTATCGCCCGTTATTGGTTCTGAACAAGGCGGTATGAGACCTGTTCTCATTATCCAAAACAATATTGGGAATCGTTATAGTCCGACAGTCATCGTTGCCGCCATTACGGCGCGCATCCAGAAGCCTAAAATGCCAACACATGTTGGACTTTTAGCAAGTAGAGATGGTATTGAAAAAGATTCAGTTATACTAATGGAGCAAATTCGCACAATTGATAAGCAACGTCTAAAAGATCGTATCACGCATGTATCGAAAAAAAGTATGCTTGAGGTTGATGATGCGCTTAGAATGAGTGTTGGACTTGTTTCAGCAATACATAAAGAAAAATAAACAGTAAAAAGACATAAAAAAACGTGGTTCGTAACCATCCCACGCTAAAAAACTAAGGGAGTCTATTAATAATGACAAAAAATAATCGTGTAAACCAGGTAATCATTAATGGTTTAATCGCTGCACTTTATATCGTATTGGCAGTTGTTCCAGGAATGGTGAACATGGCTAGTGGTGCTATTCAATTTCGACTATCAGAAGGATTGAATCACTTAGTACTTTTCAATAAGAAATATATCTGGGGTGTTTCATTAGGGGTTATCTTATTTAATCTCTTTTACAGCAGTCCGTTAGATGTTCTTTTTGGGGGCGTACAAACAATCATGGGTCTTTTAATTGTGATTTTTGTTAGTCCTAAGTTTAAGAAAATGTGGCAAAAAATGCTTTTAAATATTATGGTTTTCTCATTTACCATGTTTTTAATCGCTATTATGTTGAACATTACAGCGAGCTTACCGTTCTGGCCTACTTACGGTACAACAGCATTATCTGAATTTGTAATAATGACAATTACAGCACCAATAATGCTCGTTTTAGATCGTGCTATTCACTTTGATAAAAGAATGCATTAAAAAAACAGACCCGAAAGGGTCTGTTTTTTTGTCTAACTACGTAAATCTTCAATTTCAGAAACAATAAATTCTTTACGTCCTAAGTTATCAACAATTTTATCAACTTTTTCTTGGTTTACACCAGCTGGTAATGTGAATAATGTTCGGCGTAATAATTCGCCTTCTTTAACATCTAAAGTCATACAACTAGCAATTGATGAATATTTTGTAATGATTTTAGCCATATCAACTAAATCACCACGTTCGCCAGCTGAAATAACAGTTAAGACATAACTACCAACATCAAAATTCCATGATTGAGACAACATATCTAGAAGACGTGTATGTGTTAAAATACCCTCAAAATAGTTGTTTTCATTTAAAACAGCAATATAAGGTAAGTCTTTAATTGAAAAGAAAACGTTGAAGAAAGCTGAATCAGATGAAATAAACTTAGTCGCATTTTTAAGAAGATAAGTAACAGGAAGTGACATATCGCCACCCTGTGATTTATGACGATAAATATGCATTTTATAAATATTACCACGGAAAATTTGACCCGTTTCATCTAAGATTGGCACACAACGGAATCCAGAATTTTCTAGGACCGTAAGTGCTTCTTCAAGTGTGACACTTTCACGGACGGTTGTTAGTTCTTTTAATGGTTTAACTAAAGTATTTAATAACATATAGGCGCCTCCAAATATTAAATTTTTCTCATTTACATTTTTATAATACCATAAAAAAAGCTTTTTAACAGTAATTTGACTATTAAAATTGTATTAAAAAAGGAACGGAAGAATGTCTTCCGTTCCTTTTTTGGAAAATAATTAAAAATTATTCACCTAATGCTTTAAGACCATCATTTAATACTTGTTTCAAAGTAGCAGCTGAATCAGTCATACGTTTAGATTCAACATCACTTAAAGGTACTTCGATGATTTGTGCAAGACCTTGGCCATTAACAACACCTGGTGTACCGATATAAATATCGTTCAAACCATATTGTCCGTCCATGTATGCACTAACAGGTAATACGGCATTTTCGTCACGCAAAATTGCTTTTGAAAGACGAGCTAATGCTGTACCAATACCGTAGAATGTTGCGCCTTTTTTGTTGATAATTTCGTAAGCTTTGTTACGAACGTCATCTTCAATTTTAGCAAGTTGGTCATCAGAAATGTTGTTAGCTTTTGCCCAATCTAAGAATGGAAGACCACCAACAGTTGCAGCTGAGTAAGCAGCAAATTCTGTATCGCCATGTTCGCCCATCATGTAAGCATGGATTGAACGAGGATCTGTAATGTCAGTTAATTTGCTTAAAGCAACACGTAAACGTGAAGTATCAAGTGAAGTACCTGAACCAATAACACGATCTTTAGGGAAACCAGAGAATTTCATTGTTGCGTAAGTTAAAATATCAACTGGGTTAGCAGCAACTAAGAAAATACCTTTAAATCCAGATTCAACGATTGGAGATACGATACTTTTCA
This sequence comes from Dellaglioa sp. CoH-55-MRSF-7, assembly GCF_056782235.1. The sequence continues at coordinate 15,637 of NZ_JBXAYI010000001.1, read as the reverse complement.
AGATGTTTAAGTTTTTGTTTACAAGGTCAAGGCGTGTTTCACCTGGTTTTTGTGGAGCACCAGCAGTGATAACGACAAGATCTGCATCTTCACAGTCAGAGTATTCTGCTGAGTAGATACGTTTAGGAAATGCGAATGGTGTTGCATCTTCTAAATCTAAAGCATCTCCGACAGTGCGATCTTTCGCAACATCGATGATACCGAATTCTTCGCCGACACCTTGGAGTGTCATTGCGAATGCGTAACTAGAACCTACGGCGCCATCGCCGACTAAGATAACTTTTTGATGATTTTCTGTTTTTGTCAAAATAATTCATCCTTTCAGAGCTATAATTATTACTGAATAATTATAACATGTTTGTTTGTGAAAAAACATACTAGATGAGAGAGTTCTTTCACAAAATTTTCATAAATCGAGTATGGTATAATAGTTGAAAGAAAAGAATAGGGTCGAAATGCTGGGTAAGTTGAATAAACTTGCCCAGATGTTTGCGTTTATTTAAAGGAGAAATTAAAATGAAAATGATAGTCGGTTTAGGAAATATTGGGCAAAAGTATGATGGAACAAGACACAATGTCGGATTCGCTACAGTAGATGTATTTGCAAAACAACATAATGCCGATTTTGGATCTAGCAAGTATGAAGCGCAAGTGGCATCGTTTAATTTAAATGGTGAAAAAATTGTCTTAGTTAAACCATCTACTTATATGAATGATTCAGGTCGAGCTGTTAGACCGTTGATGGATTTCTATAAAATTGATGTTTCAGACATCCTTATTGTGAACGATGATCTTGATTTAGAAGTTGGTCGGATTCGATTACGTCAAAAAGGATCAGCAGGCGGACATAATGGTTTGAAAAGCATTATCGCACATACAGGAACACAGGAATTTAAACGTATTAAAATTGGTATTGACCATCCAGACAAAGTTTCTGTCGTAGATTGGGTATTAACGAAATTTTCTAAAAACCAAGAAAAAGACTTAGGTGATGCAATCAATACAGCAACTTTAGCAATTGAGGATTGGTTGGAAACAGATGATTTTATGAATACGATGAACAAGTATAACCATAAATAAGAAAAAGCTGTTTAGAAAAGGGTAAAGGGTAGAATAATGAATTTAGAAGCAATGATGCAGACTGTTCCTGGTGTAGATAACTGGCTAACAAATATTGAACCTAATACAAGACAATTGTTAACTGGACTAACGGGTTCAGCTAAAACATTGATGTTAGCTACTATTTTTAAAGATAAAAAAAAATCTATGTTGGTTGTGACAGATAATTTATTTCATGCAACACAATTAAATGAAGATTTAACTAACTTTATTAATGAAGAAGATGTGCTTACATTCCCAGTTGAAGAATTATTAGCTGCAGAACTGGCAACAAGTTCACCAGAATCTAAAAGTGAACGTGTCCAAACGCTTCAGGCTCTATTAGAAGGAACACCAAAGATTGTTGTAACATCAATCTCGGGGTTACGACGTTTTCTAGCACCTGTTTCAACGTGGAAACAAGCAACATTAAACTTAGCTGTTGGAAAAGATATTGATTTGAAAGCCACGGAAACTCAACTCTTTACGATGGGCTATCAACGTCAAAAGTTGGTTGAACGTCCTGGGGATTTTGCTGTACGTGGTTCTATCTTGGATATTTACCCATTGACCGTAGAAAACCCAATTAGACTAGATTTATTTGATACGGAAATAGATTCATTACGTTATTTTGATGTGACTAATCAACGAAGCTTAGAGAATGTGGACCAGATTCAAATTATACCCGCGACAGATTTTATTGCGACTGACGCTATGCTATTGGAAGCTAGTCAAACATTAAAAAAAGCGTATGGTGTTGAATATAAGCGATTAGATAATGATGATCAAGAGCGATTAGAATCAAATATTATGCCGCTTATGAGTGATTTTGAAAAAGGACGCTTAGCTCCGGAACATTTATTATTTAGCGATATTATTTATCAAGGTAAAACAAGTCTGTTAGATTACTTGGGTAGCAATGGTTTAATTGTAATGGACGATTATCCGAGATTATTAGAAGCTGAAAAGACGCTTAAACTAGATGAAGATAACTGGATGGCAGATAAGTTAAAAACACATCAAGTTTTGTCTACAAGTGTTTTTGGATTTGAATTACGAGATTTATTGAAAAATGAATCGCATGCTGAATTATTTCTGGCTCATTTTCAAAAAGGAATGGGTCACCTCAAATTTAATCAATTGATTGATGTACCAGGACATGCCATGCAACAATTTTTTAGCCAAATGCCATTACTTAAAACAGAAATGGATCGTTGGTTAAAAAAGAAACAGACTATTATTGTTATGGTTCAAGATAAAGAGCGACTTGATAAAGTCTCACAAACCTTGGATGATTTTGAGATTCCTTCTATCATGACGACTTTGGATAGCCTACAGTTAGGAAAAGTTCAGGTAGTAGAAGGTAACTTACAAGCTGGATTTGAATTGCCAATGGCAAACTTAGTTGTTGTGACAGAACATGAAATGTTTAACAAAGTCACTAAAAAACGTCCAAAACGCCAAACATTAGCGAATGCAGAACGCCTTAAAAGTTATCAAGATTTGAAACCAGGAGACTATGTGGTCCATGTTAATCATGGTATTGGACAGTTTATTGGAATGGAAACATTAGAAGTCGATGGTAAACATCAAGATTATATGACAATTTCTTATCGGGATGAAGCTAAATTATTTATTCCAGTAACCCAATTAAACATGGTTCAAAAGTATGTTTCTTCTGAATCTAAGTCACCTAGAATTAACAAATTGGGTGGTACTGAATGGACCAAAACGAAAAATAAAGTTGCTGCTAAAATTGAAGATATTGCTGATGATTTAGTTGCATTGTATGCTGAACGTGAAGCAGAAGTTGGATTTCAATTTTCAAAGGACAACGATTATCAGATGGAATTTGAAAATGCATTTCCATACTCTGAAACTGAAGATCAAATTAGAAGTTCAAATGAAATTAAGCACGATATGGAACAAAAGAAACCAATGGATCGTTTATTGATTGGTGATGTAGGTTTTGGGAAAACAGAAGTCGCGTTACGTGCCGCTTTTAAAGCCATTCAAGATAATAAACAGGTTGCTTTATTAGTGCCTACAACGGTGTTAGCGCAACAACATTACGAAACAATGATTAATCGATTCGAAGGATTTCCAGTTGAAATTGGGATTTTATCTCGTTTTAGAACAAAGAAACAACTTAAAGAAACAACTGATAAAATGGCTAGTGGTGCATTAGATATTGTCGTTGGGACACATCGAATTTTATCGAAAGATATTCAATTTGCTGATTTAGGATTGTTAATTGTTGATGAAGAGCAACGGTTTGGTGTGAAACATAAAGAACGACTCAAAGAGTTTAAGTCACAAGTGGACGTCTTAACGTTAACGGCAACGCCAATCCCAAGGACACTTAATATGTCGATGCTTGGGGTTCGCGATTTATCAGTAATTGAAACGGCACCATTGAACCGTTACCCAATTCAAACTTATGTAATGGAACAAAATGGTGGAACTATTCGAGATGGAATACAACGTGAACTTCAACGTGGTGGACAAGTTTTTTATTTGCATAATCGAGTTGAAGATATTGAAAAAGTAGTTTCAGAAATTGAGATTATGGTTCCTGAAGCTAGTGTCGCGTATATCCATGGTCAAATGACTGAAAATCAATTAGAAAATGTCTTGTATGATTTCATTCAAGGTGTCTATGATGTGTTGGTAACAACGACAATTATTGAAACGGGCGTAGATATTTCTAATGCTAATACATTATTTGTCGAAAATGCTGACCACATGGGATTGGCGCAACTTTACCAGTTACGTGGTCGTGTTGGTCGTAGTAGTCGAATTGCGTATGCCTACTTTATGTATAAACCTAATAAGGTTTTGACTGAAGTGAGCGAAAAACGCTTAGAAGCAATCAAAGACTTCACCGAATTGGGTTCTGGATTTAAAATTGCTATGCGAGATTTATCTATTCGTGGAGCAGGAAATCTATTGGGCCGACAACAACATGGTTTCATTGATTCTGTTGGATATGATTTATATACACAGATGTTGACAGAAGCTGTGAATAAAAAACAAGGTAAAAAAGCTGAGCCTAAATCAGATTCTGAAATTGACATTAATATTGAAGCTTATTTACCATCATCTTACATTGATGATCAGCGTCAAAAAATTGAAATTTATAAACGTATTCGACAGCTTGATAATTATGATCAATATTTGGAAGTACAAGGTGATTTAATTGATCGTTTCGGCGAATTTCCAACTGAAGTGAATAACTTAATGGAAATTGGCTTACTTAAATTATTTGCCGATAAGGCATTAGTTGATAAAATTAAAAAAGATAAAGACCAGTTAATTGTTTCTGTTTCAGAAAAAGGAACGACATTGCTGGGTACGGAAGCAATTTTCATGGCATTATCAGCAACAAAATTAAAAGCGTCATTAAAAACTCAGGGCAAACAAATGCGTGTGATTTTAGTGATTCAACCTAAGATGACTGAGACTGACTGGTTGATTGAATTACAAAACTTTATTCAAGCGTTAAGCGAATCCGTTGGGTCAGTGACTGCAGCTAACTAATAAAAAAGGAATCGAAATGATATGGGAAATAAGCAACTTAGACATTTAATGCGTGGTGCAATGATTCTATCGATTGCCTCACTAATTGCCAAGATTTTGAGTGCCATTTACCGAGTGCCATTCCAAAATTTAGTCGGAGATACGGGCTTCTATATTTATCAGCAAGTTTATCCTATTTATGGGATAGGGATGACTTTTGCTTTGACTGGATTTCCCGTCTACATTAGTAAGTTAATTGCTGAAGAGCCTTCGAAAGAAGATAAAATAAAATTGTCTCATGATATATTTATTGTTTTAAGTATATTTAGTTTAGTTATCTTTTCTGGCTTACAATTAGGAGCTTCATGGATTGCGACAGCTATGGGTGATGGACAGTTAGCAGGCTTAATTAAAAGTGTTTCATTTATGTTCTTATTTTTACCTGTTTTAGCAGTGGGACGTGGTTATTATCAAGGTATTTTTGAAATGAACAAAACTGCTGTCTCCCAAGTTGTTGAACAACTATTACGTGTTGGACTCATTATTTTAGCGGCATACATTGCGGTTGAAAATAATATGTCATTATATTCGATGGGAGCATGGGCAATGTTTGGGGCAACTATTGGTGCTATTGGCGCAAGTGTTTCTTTTATTCACTTTTACAGGGTTGAATTTAGGAAGACTAGGCTTCAAACAAACTGGCAAAGATTACTGATAACCTCTAAAAAATTATTTTCGGAGGGTCTTATCATCTGTCTATTTGCAGCAATGATGGTGCTATTACAATTAGTTGATTCATTCACAGTGAAAAACGGATTAGTGCACTTTGGTTATTCAAATAATATTGCAAAATCGTTAAAAGGAGTCTATGACCGTGCACAGCCTTTAGTACAACTTGGACTAGTTATTTCTGTTGGGTTCTCTTCGATGTTATTGCCATCTCTGGCTTCGGCCCGTCGTGAAAACCGAAAAAAGGATTTTCAACGATATGCTGGGATGTTAGTGCACATAACGGTGGCGTTATCGATGGCGGCAACCATCGGACTGATTGCTGTTATGCCACTTGTTAACCAATCTTTATTTGGGGATCAACTTCAAAATGGTACATTATCGGTTTATATGTTTAGTATTTTCTTAGCAGCAGTTATTGGAACATACAACAGCGTCCTACAGAGTCTGGGATTGTATCGTACGTCAGTCATTGCTTTGATTATCGGATTGTTACTTAAAATGAGTATTAATTTTTACCTAGTTTCTATATTAGGAACAGTTGGAGCAAGTATTGCGACAATCTTAAGTTTATTACTTGTATTAATTGCCATGTGGGTTATGTCACCCAGTGAGATTAGACAGTTACTAATTGATCCCAAATTTATGATGAAATTAACTTTAATTTGTGTAATTATGGGAATTGTGGTTTATTTATTAGATAATCAGTTAATTAATTGGACGAATGACAAGCGATTGTTGAGTGGCATTATAGCGCTCGTTTCTGGATCTATTGGTGCTGGAATATTTGGTGGTTTAGCAGTTAAATGGGAATTATTTTCGATTCGAGAATGGCTAAGCTTTCCATTTGGAAAACGTATTTTAAAAAAATTTATAAGATAAATAAAGGGGATTAACTAATGAGATTAGATAAATTTTTAAAAGTGTCACGTATTATTAAACGTCGTACAGTTGCAAAAGAAATTGCAGATAAGGGTCGAATTATGATTAATGATAAAATGGCAAAATCTTCAACAGATGTTGTTGTTGGGGATGAGTTAACAATCCAATTTGGTAATAAAACGCTGACTGTTCGAGTTATGGCGCTTAAAGAAACAACGAAAAAAGCAGAATCAATTGATTTATATGAAGTTGTTTCTGAAGTTTATACAGAAGAAAGTCGATAATTATCGATTTTTAATTGGAGTCCTTTATTGGGTTAGGAGACAAGATGGCCGATAATAAATCGAAAATTAAATTTTTAGATAATGATTTTATGAAAGCTAATAAAACAGAAAGAAAAAAAGATCAACGATTGGTAACTATTCACCGCCGCCGTATGATTGGATTAGGAGCTGTTTTAATAATTATAATCATTTTCTTTAGCGTACAGTTAATTTCAACCAAGCTTAAGGTTGCACATTATAAGCAAGAAACAGCAGTTGAACAAACGAAATTAAAAAAAGCTAAAGCAAATCAAAAAGATCTTAAATTTCAAATTAAACAATTAAATGATAACGATTATTTATTAAAATTAATTCGTGAAAAATATTATTTCTCTAAAAAAGGTGAAACTGTCTATAGTTTTCCTAGTGATAAAGCAAATTTAAAAAACTAATCAATCAGGGATAGAATTACCCGTGATTTAACTTTGTATCAAGGTTTATAGCGTGGTATACTAGTATGGTATATATATCTAAGGAGGAACAACTTTTTTATGTCTATTGAAGTCGGAGAGAAAGTTTCAGGTAAAGTTTCAGGAATTACAAATTTCGGTGCATTTATTGATTTGGGTGACAGAAAAACAGGATTAGTACATATTAGTGAAGTTTCTGATGGATTCATCAAAGATATTCATGATGCACTAACTGTTGGGGATGAAGTCACAGTTAAAGTTTTATCCATTGGCGACGATGGTAAGATAAGTTTATCAATACGAAAAGCTGTTGATAAGCCTCAAGTAACAGAAACAAAATCTCGTCCACAGAAAACATTTAATAAAGATACTCGCGCATCGACTGGTTCTCGTCCATCAAATGGTGGTAAGAATCGCTATCAGACTAAAAAAGTTGAACCTCAAAAAGATGACTTCGATTCATTGTTGTCAGGCTTTTTGAAAGATAGTGAAGATCGGTTAGTTTCATTAAAGAGAAGTACTGAAGGTAAGCGCGGTGGCCGTGGTGGCCGACGTAATTAATAACGAATTTTAAAGATGAGTGGTTGAAATGAAAATTTTAAACCACTCTTTTTTTAATGAAAAAAGGAGAAAAGTTTTGCTGAATACAAGATTTGAGGCTCAATATCGGCTACTTGGTAGTCCTGAAAAAATTCTGGTTGCTGTTTCAACAGGTGTTGATTCAATGGTCCTCATGGATTTGTTGCAACGATTACCAGATGAAATCCGGCCTGAGATAGGCGTTGCCTACATTGACCATCAATTAAGAGAGCAGAGCCGTATTGAAACTGAGTTCATCGAAAAGTATTGTCTAGATCATCAATTTAAATTATATAAAAAAGTTTGGCCAGTACATGAACATGGATTAAATGGTATTGAAAATGCAGCGCGCAAAATGAGATATGATTTTTTTGAGCAAATAATGGTATCAGAAACTTATGCAACGTTAATGACAGCGCATCAAGCAGATGACCAGCTCGAAACACTTGTTATGAAAGGAATTCGTGGCGGAGATATCAGACAGTTAACGGGTATCAGTCAAACTAGATCATTTGGACCAGGGATGTTAGTTAGACCGTTACTTTTGTTCACAAAACAGGCTATTCGGCAGTACGCAAAGCATGAAAACATTGTTTTTTTTGAAGATGAAACGAATCAATTAAGTGATTTTTTTAGAAATCGAGTTAGAAAAGAAATTATACCGAAAATGCTTGAAAATAATAAACAAGTAATTAAGCATGCACAAAGTTATGCAGATCAGTTAACGAACCTATTAGATTTAGCAGATGAAGCAATTAGTGAAAAAATAAAAGAAATCAAATATGCTTCAGGATTTAAAATAAAAATGTGGACCACGTTGGAAACAAGGTGGCAAAAGCCGATATTGAAAAAAATCGCTGAAGAACATGGTGTTTTCTTAAAAGAAGACCAAATACAGCAAATTAGCCAGTTACTGCTGAATGAAAAAAAACCACAGGGTGAACTTAATTTAGGTGATGATCAATTATTTGTTAAAAAATATGAGTACATGGATTTCATTCAAAAAGAGAAAATAATTGAAAGTACTTCTGAAAAAATAATACTCGGTATGAATTCATGGGTTAATTTAAATAATAATGAAAAAATTGGCGTATTTAAAGCTGAAGAGATTAATCTAGATGAAGTAACTATAAAAGATTATATGATGGTTGATCACTCTATTGTTGAAGAGGGGCTTAGCTTGAGACATCGGTTGCCAGGCGATTATATCGACATAGGAAATAGTGCAAAACAAAAAATAAAAAAAATATTTATTGATCAAAAAATAAGTAGTAATGACCGTAATCAGGCTTGGGTATTAGAAACTAATACTAAGCGAATCATTTGGTTAATAAATTATAAAAAATCTCAATTGTCAGACACCGTTGAAACTGATAAAATACAAGACATAATCGTTTTAAAAAAACAAGGTCAGGGAAGAGGCTAAAGTGTATGGATGAAGATATCAAAAAAGTTCTTTACAGTGAGCAAGAAATTCAAGATGTTACTCGGCGATTAGGAAAACAGATTACCGCTGATTATCAAGGCAAAAATCCATTGCTTGTTTGTATATTAAAGGGCGCCTATCTTTTTATGGCTGACATTGCTAAAAATGTTGCAGATTATGCAGAAGTTGATTTTATGAATGTTTCGAGCTATGGGGATGGTACCGTATCAACTGGTGAGATTAAGATTATCAAAGATTTAGATATTGATGTTAAAGGCAGAGATGTGATTATTGTTGAAGATATCGTGGATACAGGACAAACTTTAGCTTACTTAATCGATCTGTTTAACAATAGAAATGTAAAATCTGTTAAGGTTTGTTCGTTGTTGGACAAACCAGAAGGTCGTAAAGTGACTGTTAACGTTGATTATGCAGGATTTGAAGTTCCAAATGAATTTGTAGTTGGTTATGGATTAGATTATGCTGAAAAATATAGGAACTTACCATATATTGGCGTCTTGAAACCTGAAATTTATACAGAGTAAAATAATGGTCAAAGAATGTCAATTGTGATATAGTGTATCCTATTCAAACGATAGTTGAAATAAAAATAAAGAAAAACGGGCAGGAGAGTAGATATGAAAAACAATCCTAAAAATGGACTTTTTAAAAATAGTTTATTTTACATAGTTATCATGCTTGGGATAATGGGTGTAATGTACTTCTTTTTTGATGGAAACAGCAAAACGGAAACACAAGAAATTCAATCAAGTGAATTTGTCTCAAAATTACAATCAAACCAAGTGAAATCATTTGATATTCAACCATCAGGTGGTGTCTACAAAATAACAGGGACTTATAAGAAAGCTCAAACAGAAAAGAGCAAGGATACTGGGTTCTCATTAATTCCAGCTTCAAAGAAAACAACAAAAGTTAAAAACTTTACGTCAACAGTTATTCAAAATGATTCAAATATGGCACAAATTTTGAAATCATCTGAAGCAACAAAGACAAAAATGGATACAAAAGAAGAACAATCAGATAGTATCTGGTTGCAATTAGCAATTACGGTTATTCCACTTGTATTAATGGTCGGCTTTTTCTATCTTATGATGGGACAAGCAGGACAAGGTGGCGGTGGTGGCGGTAAGGTGATGAACTTTGGTAAATCAAAAACAAAACCTTCCGAGAAAAAAGATAATAAAGTTCGTTTTGCTGATGTTGCCGGTGCAGAAGAAGAAAAGCAAGAACTTGTTGAAGTTGTTGAATTCTTAAAATCACCACGCAAATTTGCTGATTTAGGCGCTCGAATCCCATCAGGTGTTCTCCTAGAGGGACCTCCTGGTACTGGTAAAACTTTACTCGCAAAAGCAGTAGCTGGTGAAGCTGAAGTACCATTTTATTCAATTTCCGGTTCTGATTTCGTAGAAATGTTTGTCGGTGTTGGGGCAAGTCGTGTACGTGATTTGTTCGAAAATGCTAAGAAAACTGCACCATCAATTATCTTTATTGATGAAATTGATGCTGTCGGACGTCGTCGTGGCTCTGGTACAGGTGGCGGTAATGATGAACGTGAACAAACATTGAACCAATTACTTGTTGAAATGGATGGATTTACGGGTACAGAAGGTGTGATTGTAATTGCAGCTACTAACCGTTCGGATGTTCTGGATCCAGCACTTTTACGTCCTGGTCGTTTTGATCGTAAAGTTTTAGTAGGTCGCCCAGATGTTAAGGGTCGTGAGGCTATTCTTAATGTTCATGCAAAAAACAAACCGTTAGCATCTGATGTTGATTTAAAAGTTATTGCTAAGCAGACACCTGGATTTGTTGGTGCTGATTTAGAAAATCTTTTAAATGAAGCTGCATTATTAGCTGCTCGTCGTAATAAATCAAAAATTGATGCAAGCGATATGGATGAAGCTGAGGATCGTGTTATTGCGGGACCAGCAAAACGTGATCGTACGATTAATGAAAAAGAACGTCAAACAGTTGCATTCCATGAAGCCGGACATACAATTGTTGGATTAGTCCTAAATGATGCTAGAGTTGTTCACAAAGTAACAATTGTCCCTCGAGGTCGTGCTGGCGGTTACGCAATCATGTTACCAAAAGAAGATCAAATGTTATTGTCTAAAAAAGATATGAGTGAACAAATTGCTGGATTAATGGGTGGACGTGCAGCTGAAGAAATTGTTTACAATGAACAATCTTCAGGCGCATCAAACGATTTCCAACAAGCAACACAAATGGCTCGCTCAATGGTTACTGAATATGGAATGAGTGAAAAACTCGGACCTGTTCAATTAGAAGGCAATAGCCAAATGTTCGCTGGTGGTTCAGGTCAACCAAGTGCTGCTTACTCAAGCAATACGGCTGACATTATTGATTCTGAGGTTCGTCGTCTATCTGAAGAAGGTATGAAACTTGCTAAAGAAATTATTGAAGCACATAGAGAACAGCATAAATTGATTGCTGATAAGTTATTAGAATTTGAAACACTTGATGAAAAAGAAATTTTAAGCTTGTTCGAAGATGGCAAAATGCCAGAAAAAGACGATGCAAATGAATTTCCGAGTGAAAAAGATGGTTCTTTTGAAGCAACAAAAAAAGAATTAGAACGTAAAGATGCAAAAAAAATAGCTGAAGAAACAGATGAAGTTGATTTATCTAAAACGGTTGTTTTTTACCCCAAAGTGAATAAAGACGATAAATAATCGTTACTTAAGAACTCCGATGGATTATCTATCGGAGTTCTTGTTGGTCTAAAATGAATTATTTAAGGAGAAAACGAATGAAAGATTATCTTGTAAAAAGTTTGGCCTTTGACGGTAAATTAAGAGTATATGCTGTTACTGCGACAAATACGGTTGCTGAAGCACAAAGGAGACATGACACATGGAGCGCAGCATCAGCTGCACTTGGGCGGAGCCTAATAGGAACATTATTACTAAGTACATCTACATTGTCAGCCGATGAAAAAATGACCGTTAAAATTAATGGTGATGGGCCAGTTGGTGCTATCGTAATTGATGGTAACGCTGATGGAACAGTTAAAGGATATCTGAGTGAACCCCACGTTCATTTACCATTAAATGAAAAAAATAAAATTGATGTTAAAGGTGCCGTTGGAACAACTGGATCAATGGCAGTAACAAAAGATATGGGTATGAAGGAACCGTTTACGGGACAAGTCCCATTGGTTTCAGGTGAACTTGGCGAAGACTTTACTTACTATTTAGCTAAATCAGAGCAGATTCCATCATCAGTTGGATTATCTGTATTTGTGAACACGGACAATACAATCGAAGTGGCCGGTGGGTTTATGATTCAAGTAATGCCTGGCGCAACTGATGAAGTTATCGATAATTTAGAAAAAAAATTAGCAGAAATGCCTATGATTTCAGAATTGCTAAGAGATGGTAAAACGCCAGAAGATATTATATATCTGATGTTTGGTAAAGAAAATGTTAATATCTTGGATACAATGCCAGTTGCGTTCGAATGTGATTGTTCAAAAGATAAATTTTACGGTTCATTAGCTAGTTTGCCAAAAAGCGATATCACTGAAATGATCGAATTGGATCATGGTGCCGAAGCTGTTTGTCGTTTTTGTGGAAATCGATATCAATATTCTGAAAATGAATTAATGAAATTATTAGAGGGTTCAGCTAAATAAATTTTATCAATATATGATTTGTGTTATGATACTAAACAATAGTAAGTGTAAAAAACGATGAGGTGAATAGAATGGAATGGAAAATTGGCGATATATTAATTCCTAATCAAGTAGTTGTTGCACCTATGGCAGGTGTAACAAATGCGGCATTCAGAATGATTTGTAAGGATTTTGGTGCTGGATTAGTAGTTTGTGAAATGATTTCTGATAAAGGAATCCAATTTAGAAATAAAAAAACGTTGAGCATGTTGTTTGTAGATCCAAGAGAACATCCAGTTAGCGTTCAAATTTTTGGCGGAGATAAGGAAACATTGGTTGCTGCTGCTAAGTTTGTTGAAGAACACACGTCAGCCGACATAGTCGATATTAATATGGGTTGCCCTGTACCTAAAGTAACAAAAACAGACGCAGGCGCACGTTGGTTGCTTGATCCAGATAAAGTATACGAAATGGTTGATGCGGTTACTAATGAGCTGTCAATTCCGGTAACAGTTAAAATGAGAACAGGCTGGGACGAAGATCATATTTTAGCAGTTGAAAATGCCTTAGCTGCTGAACAAGGTGGTGCAGCTGCACTTGCAATGCACGGAAGAACACGTTTCCAGTTGTATAATGGTAAAGCAGATTGGAATATTTTACATGAAGTTAAAAGTAATTTAAAAACAATTCCTTTTATGGGTAATGGTGATATTAAAACGCCACAAGATGCAAAGAAGATGTTAGATGAAGTCGGTGCCGACGCTGTTATGATAGGCCGTGCTGCATTAGGAAATCCGTGGATGATTAGGCAGACAGCAACGTACCTTGAAACAGGTGAACTCATTGCTGAACCTTCAGCATCTGATAAAATTTTAGTTGCTAAAGAACACTTGCACGCACTTTGCCAGATAAAGGGTGAGGTTATTGGACCTAAAGAATTCAGAAGTCAAGCAGCATACTACTTAAAAGGTATTTCGCGTTCAGCTCGTGCTAAAGCAGCATTGAATGAAGCAAATTCAGAAGCTACTATGATAACGATATTTGATAAATTTTTAGAAGATACAAAAGAACGTGAATTCAAATTAATGCAAAAAGAAGCATAGAATTAGTTGCATTTTATTGGGTTAATTGGCATGATAGTAAGTGAAATATGTAATTAAGTGAGGGATATAATATGGTAAAGCAAGAACAAAGTATGAATGATCAATTAAAGGTACGTCGTGAAAAAGTTGTTGAACTTCGCGAAGCAGGGGTCGATCCATTTGGACACCGCTTTGAACGTAAAGACATGACTAAAGCATTACATGATAAGTATGATGCATTAACTAAAGAAGAACTTGATGGTATGGATATCCAAGCTACTATCGCAGGTAGATTAATGTCTAAACGTGGTAAAGGTAAAGTGAGTTTCGCTGATATTCAGGATAAAGATGGACGTTTACAATTATATGTCCGTAAAGATGTTGTAGGTGAAGATACATATCATATCTTTAAACGTTCAGATATTGGTGATTTTGTTGGTATAACAGGTGATGTTATGAAAACAGATATGGGTGAATTAACGATTCGCCCAACAGAAGTTACTTTCCTATCAAAAGCATTACGACCATTACCAGATAAATTTCATGGTTTGCAAAATGTAGAACAAATCTATAGACAAAGATATCTTGATTTAATCACAAATCGTGAAAGCTTTGATCGATTTATGAAACGTAGTCAAATTATTTCAGCTGTAAGACGTTATTTAGATGGTAATGGATATATTGAGGTTGAAACGCCAGTACTGCATAACCAAGCAGGTGGAGCATCAGCTAAACCATTTACAACACATCATAATGCGTTAGATATTGAACTATACTTGAGAATTGCACTAGAATTACATTTAAAACGACTTATCGTTGGTGGAATGGAAAAAGTATACGAAATTGGTCGAGTGTTCCGTAATGAAGGAATTGATACAAAACATAATCCTGAGTTTACAATGCTTGAAACGTACGTTGCATACTATGACTTCCATGATGTAATGGATGAAACTGAAGGCATTTTTAAAGCAGTCGCAGATGTAATTTCAAATGACGGAATTATTGAATATGATGGAAAAAAAGTAGATTTTAATAAAAAATTTGCAAGAGTTCATATGGTAGATGCTATTAAGTCCGTAACTGGAGTGGATTTTTGGAAAGAAATGTCAGTTGAAGAAGCACAAAAATTGGCAGATGAACATCATGTTAAATATGAAACATATTGGAAAGTTGGCCATATCATTAATGAATTTTTCGAAAAATTTGTTGAAGATACAATTGTTGATCCTACTTTTGTTTATGGACATCCTTTAGAAATTTCGCCTTTAGCAAAGAAAAATGAAGATGATCCAAGATTTACGGATCGTTTTGAAATGTATATTTTAGGTACAGAATATGCTAATGCATTTACTGAGTTAAATGACCCCATTGATCAAAGAGAGCGATTTGAGTCCCAAGTTGAAGAACGTGAAGATGGTAACGATGAAGCGGAAGGAATCGATGAAGATTTCATTGAAGCACTCGAATATGGTATGCCACCAACAGGTGGTTTAGGAATTGGAATAGATAGGTTGGTTATGTTAATGACTGATGCACAATCTATCAGAGATGTGTTATTATTTCCAACTATGAGACCAGATGATAATCAATAAATATTTTTAAATTATTTTATAGGATTATTTTTGATGAATAATATTATATGAGAGTATTGTCGCTATGTGACAATACTCTTTTTTTACTTTTATTTCAGCAGTAAAAGTAATAATAAAACACGATGTACACGTTTACATTCATTGATTTAGATTTAATTTAAATAAAGGCTTGACGAAGGTGATTATTCTTGGTAAAGTAATAAACGTTGCTTCAGTAGTAAACAACTAATTCAAATGTGACCAGTTAATTAATTAAAAAAGTTCTTGACAATTAACGAAATCCTTGATATGATATAAAAGTTGTCAAAAGCAACCAAGTAGATCTTTGAAAACTGAACA